>JAKISX010000006.1 GCA_021648405.1 Sulfurimonas sp.
AGAACTTTTGTGAAACTTTAATCAAGTAAAGTACTTATTGCTAAGTATTACTGATCTTTTGCCCAAGAATTAAAATTCATTGGCTTTGTTGTTTATAGTCTAGTCTTTAACTGCTTAAGTAGTTAATAACTCGACTGTATAGTATCTATTACTATAAGGGAACTAAATATATAAATATATCTAGTAACTTACAGAATAGACGGTTGTTGTTATTGTGTTTATAAAGTAAACTTTATATAAACGCTAACTATATTCATTCGTTAGTCATTCATCTGTTTACTTGCTTAGTTTTCAATGATCTCAAACATCTTTTTTAAAGTCTCTTAAATAAAACTCTTAAAGTCCTAAACATTAGGTCTGTGTGTTTGTGGATGGGAATTATAGAGAAATATTGCTTTATTAGGGCTTAACTTTTGTGGGGAGTTTGGAAATGTTTTTAATTTGTGTGTTTTGGTGTGTGTTTAGTTAGATGCTTCAGCTATCCAACCACCACCTATTAATTTGTTACCATCATAAAAGACGGCTGCTTGTCCTGCCGCTACACCAAAGACATCCTCTTTTAAAGTAACGTTTGCTTTTGCTTCTTTAATTACTACATTACACATTACAGCTTTAGTTCTATATCTTAATTTTACAGTTGTATCAAATTCAGTTTCATCATTAAATATATTAAGATTTTCTAACACAACATTTCTACATGCTAAATCTTCTTTTTTCCCAACTGTTATTTGATTATTTTTAGCATCTATACTTAAAACAAAATGTGGATCATGAGCACCTTTTACTGTAAAACCTTTTCTTTTACCAATCGTATAATGCATATAACCTTTATGTTCACCTATTACATTTCCTTCTTTATCTAAAACTTCTCCAGTATTATCAACTTCAACATAGTCTTTTAATATATCTGTGTATGTGGTTTCTACAAAACATATCTCACTTGATTCATCTTGAGATGCAAATGATTCTAGTCCTTTTATAGATGCAGCAAAAGCTTTAATATCACTTTTTTTACGTTCACCTAGTGGGAATATAAGTCTTTTTAAAATATCTTTTTTTACATAAAATAAAAAATAACTTTGGTCTTTAGTATCATCTAAGGCTTCATAAAAATATTTACCATCTGTTTTTATATAATGCCCCGTAGCTAAAAAATCTGCACCAACTTTATCAGCAAATTTAATCATTTCACCAAATTTTAAACTTCTATTACATAGAGCACATGGATTTGGAGTTTTTCCTTTTTCATAAGTCTCAATAAATGGTTTAAATACTTTTTCGTTAAATATTTCTTGTAAATCTATTACATGGAGCTTAATACCAACAAAATCAGCTGCTTTTTGTGCACGAACCTGATGAATCTCATGATATCCCGGTTTTGAGTGAAGTTTCATATATAAACCTTCAACTTCATATCCATCTTTTTTTAATAACAATGCACTTACAGTAGAGTCCACACCACCGCTCATACCAACTAAAACTTTTTTATTATTATTCACTATATACTACTTTTTCTCAAAAAATTTCTTTAATGATTTAAAATATTTTGTATCACTTAAACCTATATCTTCTAAAATATTAATTTGGTCTGTTAGTGACTTTTCAATATCATCTGCAACACACTCTAAATCATCTGTTAATTTAATTAATTCTAAATCATTGTTGTCAATCATACCATTTTTAATCATTGAGCTTTTTAAAAAATCAATCAATGGTTGATAAAATTCAACTCCAACTACAAATACTTTTACACCTGTTACTTTTCTTGTTTGAATAAGTGTTAATGCCTCAAATAGTTCATCTAAAGTACCATAGCCTCCTGGGAAAATTACATATGCCATAGAGTATTTAACTAACATAACTTTTCTAGAAAAAAAGTAGTCAAAATGTAATTCTTTTGTAGTATATAAGTTTGAAATTTGCTCAAATGGTAAATCGATATTTAAACCTATTGATTCAACATTACCATGCTCATGTGCTCCACGATTTGCAGCTTCCATTATACCTGGTCCACCACCACTCATAATGTTAAAACCGCGCTCAGCGAGCATAAAAGATAGTTTTTGTGCTTCTTTGTAATAATGATTATTTTCATCTACCCTTGCACTACCAAATATAGTAACAGTTGGTCCTAAATCACCAAGTTCATCAAAACCTTTTACAAAATCAGCTATTATTTTAAAAACACTCCATACATCAGCAGATTTAATCTCTTTTATATACTTTTTGCTGATATTATTATTTTTTTTCATCTTTATGACTTTAATTGAATTAAGCGCTCTCTTTTTGTACCAATTGATGTAACTTGAATACCAAAATTTCCATCTACGATAACAACTTCACCTTGAGCAATTACATGATTATCTACTAAAATTTCTAATGGATCGTTTGCTAATTGATTTAACTCAATTACAGAACCAATATCCATGTTTAAAACATCTTTTAAAAGCATTTTTTTTCTACCAATCCTAACTTTAACTGGTAATTTAACATCCATAATTAGTGAAATATTTTTTAATTCATTTGGACTTAAATCAGTTTCATTAATGCCAGAACTTTGCAACGGGTTTGATTCTATCGAAGCATCCTCAGAAGCACTATCTCCTAATAAAGTATTTTCTAATGCTTCATCTATTATAAACATTAAGAGTGAAGTTAAAGACTCAACCTCAAAATCATATTTATACATTTTTGAATAATCACCTAGTGAAATTTCTGAATCATCATTTATAAACTCAATATCTTCAAATTTAAAATTTAAAACTGGTATCTCTTTTTGAGAAGATAAGACTGTATTAATAGTTCCAAAAATTGTATTAAATATTTCTTTAGTACCATCTAAATCATCATCATTAATATCTTCACGACTTACTAGCTCTTCGCCCATCATAAGATCAGATAACCCAGCAGTTAAATTTGGAGTAATTGCAACCATTACATTTGCATCAACAGCTCCACTAACGCTCATTTTTATTAAAACTATTGGTGGTATAATATTTGCCATCATACTTAATTCTTGCTCATCTTTCAATGCAAGAGTTGGTAAAATACCTATCATAGTTTCTATATTTTTAATTATCTCATCTTCTAGTAGTTTTATAAAATCATTCATCTAATTTTCTCCCAACTTAACTATTTATTATATCAGACACACTAGATATTTTTTCTTTACGTTTTTGCTCAAAATTTTCTAATGCTCTTTTAACAGCATCTTTTTCCGTATCTATGATCTCTGTTATTTGAATAGATTTTCTAAGGCGTCTAAGTCCAATTTCACCTTTAAATCTATCTTTTCCGTCAATACTTAATGTTACAATATTATCAGCAGGCGCTGAGAGTCTAATAGCATCACCAATTTGCAAATCTAAAATATCTTTTAAAGTCAATTCTACCTTGCCTAAGTTAGCTTCTACATTAACTTTAGCGCCACCTAGAAGAACTTGAAGCTCTGTATTTCTACTTTTTTTGGAACTTGTTTCATTTAACATAAGATCTCTTGAAGCTAGTCTTGGAAGAATTGGCTCTAGTGCAATAACTGGGTAACAAATATTCATCATACCAGAAGAATGCCCTATTATTATCTCCATTACAACCATCACGACAATCTCATTTTGTGCAACAATTTGAACTACATTTGGACTTGATTCTTTTGACTCAATATTTGGATATACCTCCATTACTGGTCCCCAAGCCTCCTTAAGAGTACTCATCATAACTCTAAGTATTGTCTCAAATAACGAAAGTTCTATATCTGAAAATTCGCGAGAAGCATCAAATGGTTCGCCCTTACCACCAAGTAATCTATCTAGCATTGGAAATGCTATAGTTGGATTAATCTCTATAACTCCACTACCCTCTAATGGCTTAACCGAAAAAACATTAAAGCTAGTAGGATTTGGTAAAGACATTAAAAATTCACCATATGTCATCTGATCAACTGAGTGAAGTTGTATCTCAACAATTGAGCGCATAATAGATGAAATTTGAGATGCCAATGAACGAGCCATCTTATCGTGAATACCACGAAATGCACGAAGCTGTTCTTTTGAAACTCTATTTGGTCTTTTAAAATCATAAAGGGTAGCTTGTCTTTGAGGGTGAGAGACATCTTCGGAATCATCTGCTATGTCGCCACCCTCGTCTTCTAAAACATCTAAAAGAGAATCGATTTCATCTTGAGATAATATATCAGCCATCAGAATCTCCTACACTATGTTTAATTTTTTGTAATACTGATTTATGAATTTGAGAAATTCTTGATTCTGTAATGCTTAATATCTCACTTATCTCTTTTAAAGTTAACTCTTCAAAATAATAAAGCTGTATAATCATCTGCTCTCTTTGTGAATAACTTGACAAAATATTTTGAATAACTGAAACTAACTCTTCACGCTCTATAACAGCCAATGCTGCGCCCTCGTCGCCAACTTGAAGCTGATCATGCAACGGCATAACCACATAGATAGATGAAGCTATTCGTGCATCATGAACCTTTTGTACACTCTCATCAAGCATCTCTGCTAGTTGTTCATCAGTTGGCTCATCATCATTTTCAGCTCTATACTCTTCAATAGCATAGTTTATAGCTTTTACAAGTTTTCTGCTAGCGCGGCTTAAGATGTCTAAAGAGCGAAGATGATCAAGCATAGCTCCATAGACACGCTTTTTTGCATAACCCCAAAAATTATCATTTAATTTTTCATCATATCTACGAGCCAGTTTTATCAATTCTTCTGTGCCTATAGCTGATAAATCCATATAATCTATTGAGCTTGGCAACCTCTCCTTCAATCTAAATGACATAGCTTTAACAGCAGGAAGATATTGAATGGCTAATTCATCTTCTTTGTGTTTAATATCGTTATTATACAAACCAATCATTTAGGGTCAACCTGTTTATTTACTTTAATTGCTTCATCAGTTATTTTTGAAGCTGAATCTATCAATTTTTCACGAAGATTTATCTCATTTACAAACATATCTAAATGACGCTCATGTAAATCTTTTGGAAAGTAATGTGCTTTAAGTGCGATGGTTTTAAAATACATTGCAATAATTATATGTGAAAAAAGGTAAAAAAATGCAGTTATAAAAAAAGTATAAAGAAATAAGCCCTGAGCATCAAAAGATTTCAAAATACCAAAAATTATACCTATAAAAAACCCTTGTACCGTAAAAAAATATACATAATTTTCACCTAACATTAGCACCCCAATAATATAAATTAAAAATGTTGAATTAGTCGTTTAAATAGCCCGCTTAAACCACTCTCACTTGCACTAACCAGCACATTTCGTTCCAATTTAGTAATGATTTTATTCGCTATACTTTCCAAATCTTTATATGGAATTGAATATGGATATGTTACACTAAATAATTCTCTTTTTTTAACAGCTGAAGAAACTTTAGCATCGCTAGTTATTTTACCATAAAAACTCAAATCTAAATCTTGTGAAATATTTGAATTTGCAACCTGTTTTATTTTATCAAAAATAGCTACTGCTTCTTTTTCATTTTTTACTTGGTTTAAAATCATTCCAATATCGCTACGAAAATTTGCTATTGTTTTTACAGTAGCATACGCATCCGTTATAGCAGCTGGATCTGGAACTGTTACAACTATCACATCATCAGCAGCATCTAAAAACATTTGAATATGATCCCCTATTCCTGCTCCTGTGTCTATTATCATCACATCTAATTTATCAAGAACTTCAGCTTCTTGCATAAATTTTTCAAAAAGAGCTTTATCTGAATATTTTAGAATCTCACTGCCACTCTCTCCTGGAATAAGGATAAGATTTCTCGTTATTGGAATAATAATATCTGATACAGTAGCTTCACCTTTTATTACATGTAAAATATTTTTTTTAATTTTGACATTAAACATAACATCTAAATTTGCAAGTCCTATATCTGCATCAAATATACCAACATTTAATCCACTTTTTGATAAAAGATAAGCAAGGTTTGAGCTAATAGTACTTTTTCCAACACCACCTTTACCACTTGTAATAGCAATAAAACGCGTATTACGAGAACGATTTTTGGCTGATGATGCAACAAGAGCTTCTAGTTTTTCAGCTTGATGTCCTATCATGCTTTACTCCTATTAAAGCCATTTAACATACACTCAACCAAAAATTCACTTGTAGCACACACTAAATCTTCAGGAACCTCTTGCCCAACAGAAAAATAACTAATTGGTTTTTTAGTTTCAAAGCAAAGAGAAAATATATTTCCATAAGATCTTGTTTCATCTAATTTTGTAAACATTAGTGTATCTAAATTTAAATTTGAAAAATTATTATATGTAATTAGCATGTCTTCATATTTAATTGAACTTGGCATTGTTAAAACAACATCAATGTTGTATTCAATACCGCTAGCGCTTAAACATTCATATATTTTTTCGATCTTAGCTTTATCATAAGGGCTTGAACCCATAGTATCTATAAGTATATAATCACAGTATTTTAATGATTCTAACGCACTTGCAAATTCTGGTGGATCCACGACTGTCTCAATTGCGAGTTTCATCATTCTGGCATATTGCATAAGTTGCTCAACTGCCCCAATACGGTAAGTATCAAGGACTATCAAACCAACTTTATATTTTTTTTGCATCAAAAAAGAATATCTAGCTGCAAGTTTGGCAATAGATGTAGTTTTTCCTACTCCAGTTGGACCAACAAGCATAATCACTTTCTTAGAACCAATTCCCGGTGAGCTCTCAAGACGAACAGGAATCATCTTTCTAAGTACAGTTTGAAAATATCTTTTTATTGTTGTTGAATTCTCACGCATTTTTATAGGCATATGCTCTAATGTCATTTTCATAATAGAATCCAAATGTTGCCTTGCCATTCCACTTTGAGCTGAGAGTCTATATATCTCTGCAAATTCTGGTGGTATTTGATTTTTTAATTCAGGTGCTTTTTCATCCCAAAACATATTTTGTATTATTTTTACTTTATCACTTAATTTATTGATTTGAGATTTTATCTCTTTTAATTCTTTAGGTTCAGATTCAGCTAAACTACTTCTAGAGGATTTTGTTGTTTGTCCATACTCAAAGTGTGGTCTTGTCACATCAGATATTTGTGAAATTTGTTCAGCTGCATTTGAGATATCAAACAATACATCTTCACTCTTTTCTTTTAATGGTTTTTGTTTTTGTAGTGGTTTATTTGGTTTTGAATAAGATGGAATTAAATCATCATCTTCTATTAAAATAACAATCTCATAAAGTGGTTCTTTTCCTATACCTTTTTTCCGAATCTCTTTAGTCTCAATAAGCATACCCTCATCGCCAACTTCTATACGAGCTCTCTTTAGAGCTTCTGATGGGCTTTTTCCAGTAAATGTTAATATTTTGCTCATATATTTAAATCCATTAGTGGTATTGTAACACTTTGTCTTTGAGCCCACGAGACATGTGGGATTTGAAGTCTAGGAGTATTTATAACTCTGTTATCAAAAAAAATAATATCCAAATCTAAACTCCTTGGTGCATTTTCAAAGCTTCTTCGGCGTAAAAATTTTTTCTCAACTCTTAACAAATAATCTAACATCTGCCTTGGTTGAAGATTTGTTTTCACAACTATCAAAGCATTAAAAAAATCATCTTGTTCTAAATATCCAAAAGGGGGATTTTTAAGGATAGATGATGTTTGTAATACTTCAACTTGTATCTCTTTTTTAAAAAAATAAAAAAGATGTTCAAACCTTCGCTTTACATCTCCAATATTTCCACCAATTCCTATAGTCACAAGATGCCTAAAAGAAGTTTTTTGAGTAGTTTTGTAAGAAAAATGTAAACCTTTAAATTTTGTTAAAGAATTATTTAGTTTACGCTTTAAATACATTTATACCTTATTCTTGCTCTTGATTTTTTTTCTGTGCATCTTGAGCTGCTGCTAGTTCTTGAAAAATTTGAGTCATTCCAACCATAGCTAAATGGTAACTAAACGGTCCAAAACCTACAACTGAAGATGAACATACTGCTGCTATCATATTTTCTTTTCTAAAATCTTCACGACGATGAATATTTGAAATATGAACTTCTATCGTTGGAATTCCCACAGCACTAATAGCATCACGAATAGCAATAGATGTATGAGTATATGCAGCTGGATTGATGATGATGCCGTGAGCATCTCCATAACACTCTTGAATTTTATCTACAATTTCACCCTCTAAATTACTTTGAAAAAATTCTATCTCTAAGTTGCTTTGATCTGCAAACTCTTTCATCTGAGCATGAATTTGTTCTAATTTCATAGGACCATAAACATGTTGCTCACGAATACCAAGCATATTTAAATTTGGACCTTGTATTACTACTATTTTCATTTTTTACCTTTTAAGTTTTATAACTAATGTTTTAAGGAGATATTTTAGCAAAATTAAGCATAATCTATTTTAAATTTACCAAAAAGATTTTAAATGAAGATTATTTCGCCTAATTATATATATTCAAATAATATTTTAATATCAAATATAGCAATAGCTTATGAAAAACAAATTATAAAACTTGCTCCACTTGATGAGTTGAAAAAAGAGTTTCCAAACTCTAAGATTGAAATACTAGCAAAAAACTCACTTTTGATGCCAGGCTTAATCAACGCTCATGTTCACATAGAATTTTCTGCAAACAAAACTGAGTTGTCTTATGGTGATTTTATGGGATGGCTTTATAGTGTGATAGAAAATCGCGAGGAATTAATTGGTGGATGTGATGCTAGTTGTATGTCCAAAGCAATTGATAATATGTTAAAATCTGGAATCACAACATTTGGGGCTGTAAGTTCGCATGGTATGGATTTATTAGCATGTGAAAATGCTTCACAAAATGTTGTATTTTTTAATGAACTAATAGGCTCACAAGCAACTATGGCTGATGCTTTATTTGGTGATTTTTTATCTCGTCTTGATGCCTCTAAAAGTGTAAAAAGAGAAGGTTTTTATCCAGCTGTAGCAATTCACTCACCATATTCTGTTCATCCTATTTTGATTAAAAAAGCACTTAAAATTGTCAAAAACGAGGGTCTAAAACTCACAGCTCATTTTATGGAAAGTAAAGCTGAAAGAGATTGGCTAGATAAGAGTGATGGTGACTTTAGAGAATTTTTTGAAAATCTACTAAAACAAAAAACTGCCGTAAGTGATTCTAAAGAATTTTTAGAGTATTTTAATGAACATAATACTCTTTTAACTCATGTGGTTGAAGCAAATGAAGAAGAACTACAAACTATCTCAAATAATAATCATACAGTAATTCACTGCCCTATTTCAAATAGATTGCTTGGCAATAAAATTCTAAATATTAAAGAGCTAAATGATAAAAATATAAACTGGGTAGTTGCTACTGACGGGCTTAGTTCTAACTACAAACTAGATCTATTTGAAGAGATGAAAATATCATTATTTTCTCATAATGATGCACCACTTTTAGAGTTTGCAAAAGCTCTTATAGATGGTGTAACAATTAATGCAGCTAAAGCATTAGGCTTAAATACTGGAGAGATTATAAAGGGTAAAAATTCCGATATGATAATTTTGGATTTAGATAGTGAGCCAAATGATGAATTAGCTATTCATTTAATACTTCATAGGTATAATGTCTCTAGCGTTTATATAAACGGAAAAAAGGAAATTTAATGCAATTTTTAAAAAAGTTATTTTCACCCATAACAGCTACTCTTAGCTACATACAAAATCATTTTAAAGCGATGCTATTTGTATTAATTCTTTTTTTAATATTTGCACCAAGTTCTGAAGAAGATTTAGTACCAACTAATCTAGTACAAATTAATTTAATTGGTCCTGTTTTGGATGTTACAGAAACATTGCAACAGATTGATAAGGCAAACGATAATACAAATGTAAAAGGTGTTTTAATAAACATTAATTCCCCTGGTGGTGCTGTTTCTCCATCAGTTGAACTAGCATATGCAATAAAAAGATTAAAATTAAATAAACCTGTAGTAGTTTATGCAAGTGGTACAATCGCAAGTGGAAGCTACTATGCAAGTATTTGGGCTGATGAAATTATGGCAAATCCTGGAAGTATGGTTGGAAGTATTGGTGTTATTATGCAAGGTACTGATATGAGTGAGCTTATGAGTAAAATTGGTATTAAAACACAAAGTGTACAAGCTGGAAAATACAAAAATGTAGGCACTGGCTATAGAGCTTGGGAAAGCTATGAAATAAATGAGTTGAACAAAGTTATACAAGGCACTTATGATATGTTTACTCGCGATGTTGCTGATGCTCGTGGACTTGAGTATAAAAAAAGAGATTTATATGCAAATGCTCATATATTTACAGCCGCACAAGCTAAAAAAGTTGGTTTAATTGATTCAGTTGGCGTTATGCACGATGCCAAAAAGAGAGTTGAAAAACTTAGCGGGGTTATTAAACCAAAATGGAATAAAGAGGATAAATTTGATAAATTTATGAAAAAACTTTCAGCTACAACTGCTGTTACTTTACATACATATTTTCCAAGCATAGTTCTAAGATAAACTAGATTCCAAGTTATCATACCCTTGTGGTACAAGCTTGGAATGACGGATTTGCTGTCATTGTGAACTTGATTCAGAATCTAAACCACCCTAACAACGCTATCTATATTTTCAAAAATTCTTTGTACCCTATCTTGAAATAATTTACCAAACTCTACTTTTGATTCTTTTGTTGCATTTTCTGATTGTATTTCTTTCATTATTTTCATCATTTTTGGATTTGGTTTCACCTCTGATGGATTATAAATTACCTCTACACTCTTATTTGTATCTATTCTTGTAAATTTAGCAGATGAATTTATATTTGAGTTAAAGCTCATCAAAGAGTGTCTTGCATACTTACCTTGTAAGCCTTTAAATCCACTTTTATCAGTAGCTCCAGTAATTTGTGAAATAACATTTGCTATAACTCCAGCTACACCATCTTCTAAAGCTTCTGCAAATTCTACTTTGATATTTCCGCGAACAGCTCTTTGCTTTGGATATAGAGCATTTAAAGCAGTTAAGGTGATGATATATGCACCCGCAACAGTTGGACAAGAGTGTCCCGCTGATTTTATAATATCAAGATAAGAAAATTCGTATTCACCATTGTCAAATGCACCTAATACACAAGAAAGTGTATCTAGTACTTTTATAGTTGGTATCTTGTCATAAAATTTCGGATAACTCATATTATTTCTTCCTTAGTTATAACTTTTGCACCTATTTTTATTTTATCGTTCATAATCTCAAAATTATCATCTACATTTAATGATGATAAATCTATAAGTTTATTTTGTTGCGAAATCTGTGCAAAGCCTTTTTTGTTTTTCAATTTTGGATGGTTAGATTCTAGCATTTTATATAAACTATTTACTTGATTTAGGGCAACATTTAGTTTAAAAGATATGTTTTGCTCAAAGTTTTCTTTTAATTGTTTTACAATCTCTAATTTTTGAGTTATTTTTGAATCTATTGAGTGTTGTATAAATGAGTTTTTAAGATGGGATAATTCTTGTTTTTTGTTATATATTTTTTGCTCTATAATTTGTGAAAATTGATTTGATATACCATCTAAATACTGATACAATTCATTTGTATCTGGTAAACACATCTCCATAGCAGCACTTGGTGTTGGGACTCTTAAATCTGCAATATAATCACTTATAACATTATCTATTTCATGTCCTACTGCCGAAACTATTGGTGTTTTAGCATTAAAAATTGCATCTGCTACTATCTCTTCATTAAATGCCCATAAATCCTCTATACTTCCACCACCACGACCAATTACAATAATATCATAATTTTTTTTATCCGCAATAATAATAGCATGTGAGATTGAAGACGCAGCACTTTCGCCTTGAACCAATACATCATAAATATCAATTTCTAAATTTTTATATCTCCTATTTGCTACCTTTAACATGTCTTGCAAAGCTGCACCCGTTGCTGAAGTAATTAAAGCGATTTTTTTAGGAAATTTAGGAAGTTGTTTTTTTATTTCTGATGCAAAATAACCTTTGTCAAATAGTTTTTGTTTTAACTGCTCATATGCTAAAGCTAAAGCACCTTGACCAGCTGGTTCTATCATAAAACAGTTTATTTGGTAGCTTCCACGAGGTTTGTAAAGCGTAATAGCACCATCTAAAATAACTTTCATACCCTCTTGGAGTTGAAACTTTAATTTACTAGCATTACCACGAAACATAACTGCACTTATAGCTGAATCTTTATCTTTTAATGTAAAATAGATATGACCTGAGTTGTGAAAAGTGATACGGGAGAGTTCCCCCTCAACAAGCACACGGGTGAAACTAGTTTCTAGTAAAGTTTTTATCTGTTCATTTAGTGAAGAAACACTTAGTGTGTACATTATTTTAATTCTTTTATATGTATTTACTACATTATAACATTATGTAGCATTGTAATCAACTATCAAGAATTTATACTCACTTTTATTATCGAATTACTGAATTGTTTTTTGTCTAGTTTTTTGGGGTCATTCCATATCTTTTTATATTGCATACTTTTAAACACTTTAGAGCACCTCTATATCAAAAGATTAAATCTAAAACGATTAATTAGATATACTTCTAAAATTTAAAATTAAAAGTGGATGATGATATATGAAAATAGCATTTATTGGTGATATAGTTGGTCGTCCTGGTCGGGAGATGTTAAAAAAATATTTACCAACCATAAAAAAAGAACATAACATTGATTTTGTCATAGCTAACTATGAAAATGCTTCTCATGGTTTTGGCTTAACAACAAAAAATGCAAATGAGCTTTTAGAATACGGAGTTGATGTTATGACTGGTGGAAATCACTCATGGGATAAAAAAGATGTAGTAGCTTTATTTGATACTCATGAAATTCTTCGTCCACATAACTATCCAAAAGAAGTGGAGGGAACTGGCTGTAAGATATATGAAGTAAACGGTGAGAGTATTGCGGTTTTAAATCTTATGGGATATTATGGTATGCCTATGTGTGAAAATGCATTTCGCGTAGGTCAAGCTACGTGCGAAGAGTTAAAAGAGAGTGGTGTTAAAAACATATTTATAGATTTTCATGCTGAAGTAAGTAGTGAAAAACGAGGGCTTATGATGCTTCTCCAAGGTAAAGTTAGTGCTATTATAGGTACACATACTCATATCTCTAGTGATGATTTTCAAATTGCAAATGGTACTGCATATCTGAGTGATATTGGTCTAACGGGGTGTAGGGATAATGTTATAGGGATGGATTCAAAAGTTCCTCTAAAGCAATTTTTGACAGGTATGAAAGGTCATTTTGATATACCAAAAAAATGCAAAAAAATTCTCCAAATTGCTATTATGGATTTAAAAAATGGAAAATGCGAAAGTGCATATAAACTAAAATATTTTGATGATGATAGAATTATTAAAACGCAAGCTTGGCTTGAAGACTAGGCTGTAATTTGGTAGTAGTTGTTGTTTGAAATGTAAGTATCTACCATTTTAATTTTTAAAAATGATTCTTTGATATCTTTAATCTCTTGTGGTAAATTTTGGTCTATATTTTGTGTATTATGCTTTAGAGCTGGTTGACTTTTTGGCATAAGTGAAAACATGATTGAGTTAGCAGTATAAGCAGATGAAGCTTTAATTTGTGAATTCATTATTGAAAACTTGGTAGTTTGGTTATTTTGTTCAGCTTGTTGTTGAATTTGCGCTTTTGTATTTAAAGATTTATAGTTTGAAAGATAATTTACTGGAGTATTTACTAAAGAGTTAGTTAAGTTTTGAGAGCTACTTAAACCCTTAACATTAAAAGATTTATCTAAGTAAGGCTCTTTAGAAGCATTTATTTTAGCAGTTTTGTCAGTTGTATTGGTATGTATAAAAGTACTGTATGATGATACAAACATGACATCTCCTATAGCTAATGTCCTAGATTATAATCCAAATTTACTTTTACATTACTTAAGTTTTAAATTTCAATCTAAATCTTAGATTGAATTGTTATCTTATTTGCTTCAAATAACTCTATAGCTTTTGCAACCATTGGTTCATCTTTTATATTTGGAGATTCTTTTGCCGTAGTGCTATATGAGTTATCACAGTTTGTTACACACGAAGCACTCCCGCCCATTTGGGCATCTTCAACCATAGAATCTGATTGTGGCTCATTCATTACGGGTTGTTGTATTTGCTCTGGTACTACTTTTACCTCTTTTGAGCAAAGTGTATGTTTTATTTTTGTGTTGAAACCAAACAGTTCTCGCACAAGTTGTTTTATAGCTGGATATCCATGTTTTAAAATTTGTTTACACTCTTGGTCTGTAGAACTTTCCCATGTTAAAACTTCATTTTCATAAGAGATATATGAGACACTTTTGGAAAAACATTCTCCAAGTTGTGCATTTCTATCTTTTATATTTTTTATTAGAGAATTAAACATATCTAAATATTTATCATCAATAGTGGGAGTTATTACAGGTTTTGTAGTTTTAATAATTGGCTCAATTGGCTCTTCTTTTTTTTCTTTTTTTGAAATTTCTACACTCTCTTGAGCTACTGGTTGAGGTTCTAAATCAATAGCATCTAAATCAGTCCTTTGAATCTCTTTTTGAAGAGATTCAATCATTTGATCTATCTCTTTAATTTTTAGAGCTTCAATCATTTTGAAAAATATAAGCGAAAGTACAAATGAACCATCTGCATTTATGGCAAAAAGAGATTTTGCTTCACTTAAAATTCTAAAAAATCTATCCATAATAAGAGTTGAAAATAGAGCATCATTGGAGAAGAGTTTCTCTTTTAAATAAGCGATTAGTTCATCAACAACCATCTCGCTTTCATAGTCTTGTAAAAATTTTGTATATTCAACTATTTTTGCATAATCTTTAGCGAAAATTGCACTAAAGACATCTTGTAAAAATTTTGGGTCAACTAAGCCTAACATATCGGTGACAGTAGCTATATCTATATGATTTTTAGAGTAAACTATAGCTTGGTCTAGAAGCGTTAGTGTATCTCTAAGGCTACCACTACCACTACGAGCTAAAATTTCTAAAGCATCATTGTTATAACTAACTTGTTCTAAGTTTAGTATGTGTGATAGATGATTTACTATTTTATTTGTAGCAATACTTTTAAATCTAAAGTGTTGAGTTCGACTTAAAATTGTTGCTGGAAGCTTTAAAGGGTCTGTAGTAGCCAAGATAAATTTTACATACTCAGGTGGTTCTTCTAATGTTTTAAGAAGTGCATTAAAAGCCTCCTTTGTTAACATATGAACTTCATCTATAATAAATATTTTGTATCTTGCAATTGCTGGTCTATATTTTGTTTGCTCTACTAAATCACGAATATCATCTATTTTTCTAGAACTAGCAGCATCCATCTCAACAATATCTACATGACGATTTTCAAGTGCATTTATACAGTTTTTACAAATTCCACATGGTAGGTGGGAGATGCCATTTTCACAAATAAGTGCTTTTGCAAAGATGCGAGCAGTTGAAGTCTTACCACTACCTCTTAGACCTGAAAAAAGGTAAGCATGAGAGAGTCTGTTTGAGTCAAGCGCCAAAGATAAAGTTTGAGCAATACTCTCTTGTCCAATAAGCTCATCAAAATTTATAGGTCTGTATTTTCTTGCTAATACTTCTGAGCTTTCTTTCAATTATATACCCTTTATTTTACGATTTAAAATATTATTCTTACACTTATTTTATCTAAATATTAATAAAAATAGCGAATAGATGCAAAGCCATGCGCCCCACTCTCTTTGACGCTTTGTATTTGTTTAACTTCAACAATACCACCAAGCGCAAAAATTTTGATATCTGTTTTTGCTATCAAGTCTTTTAAATCTTGAATTCCTTTTGGTTTGCCTTTGTTAGGAGAGTTAAAAATAGGACTATATGTAACAGCATTTGCACCAAAATTTTGTGCATCTAATACTTCATCATGCGTATGCGCACTAACAATAACCTCTAAGCCTAACTCCTTAGCATATAAAATTTTATCAAACTGTTTTGAGGTCAGATGAACCCCAGTAGCTCCTAAACAAACAGCTAAATTTGGTTTTTGATGGATAAAACTTTTAATATTTTCAAATTGTGAACATACTTGCACATGATGCTCAGCTTGAATATCATAGTTTGGATTTGATTTATCTCTATAAAGAGCATATGTTGGTAAATGAGTTTGGAGTTGTTTATGTAAAATAGAGCGAAATACAGCTGGAGTATCAGTATAAAACTCCCTTGAAGTTATTAAATAGCTTTGCATTACCTATCTCAACAATGGATTTTTTGAGCGTAGCTTGGGTGCTATAAAATCAATTTTTTTTTCCTCTTGCGTACCTTCATATCTTTGTCTAACACCTTCAGTATGGTATTTTAAACGATTTAGTAAATAAAGTTCATCTAATGTATATTTTGAGATTACATCTTCTAAGTAGTTTTGTAAAAAATCTAATTTTTCTTTCTCGTTATCTATTAAAATAGTTTTTATCTCATTTTGCACCCCATCAAAAACATCCCCACATGCTACAAGAAAATCATAACTAACATCTATAGTTTTCATAGTACTTAATGCATTAGTAAAATTAAAATGATTGTACAACATACAACCTATAAAATATTCCATATCTGAATCTTCATACTCAACATAACGCTTATCCTCGTCTTTAAAAAACTCATGTAAAGTATTTAAAACTTTTTTTATTCTTTTATCTAACATCTATCTTTCCAATCTTTATTAATTCTTCTATATCTTTTACTGGAAGTGGTTTTGAATAATAATACCCTTGGATATTAGAACAACCATTCTCAACTAAAAAATCCCTTTGTTGTACAGTTTCAACACCTTTGGCAATTATATCAATATTTAAACTCTTTGAAAGTGCTATTATAACTTTTACTATATCTTTATCCTCTTGTGCATTTGGAATATCTTTAATTAAAGATTGATCGATTTTTAATTTTGTTATTGGCAGGCGTTTAAGGTATGGTAACGATGAATAGCCCGTCCCAAAATCATCAATAACAATTTTAATGCCTAAATCATCTATCTCTATTAACTTTTTTATATATTTTTTAGGATTATTCATGATATCATTCTCAGATACTTCTAACTCTAACCACTTTGATTTAAAACCTACATCTTTCATATCAATTATTAAATTTTCTTTATCTAGTTGTTTGGTAGATAAGTTTAAAGATAAGCTACCAGGATTTAAGCCCGCCTCATACCAACAAGTGACTTGCACCATTGCCATCTTTCTAACAATTTTATCTATATCCGCTATTAAACCTAATTTTTTAGCTATTGGAATAAATTTATCTGGTAGTACAAATCCTATAGTTGGGTGTTGCCACCTAACTAATGCTTCAAGACCAATAATTTCAGAGCTTTTTACATCAATTTTTGGTTGATAATATATAATAAATTCATTATTTATTATAGCACTACGAAGTGAATTTTCCATATCTAAACGCTCAGTTGCTATATCAATCATCTTTAATGAGTAAAACTGAAAATTATTTCGTCCATTTTCTTTTGCTTTATACATAGCAATATCCGCATATTTTAAAAGATTTTTTTCTTCTGTACTATCTTGTGGATACATACTAATACCAATACTAGCTGATATAGATAAAGAATTTCCATTTATAACTATTGGTTCTACCATAGTATTTACAATTTTTTGAGCTAATAAAGAGACATCATCTGCGGTATTTATATTTTCCAAAATTATAGTAAACTCATCACCACCAAGTCTAGCTAAAGTATCTTCTGATCTTATTTGACATTTTAATAATTTTGAAAAATATTTTAATACATCATCTCCTGTTTCGTGACCAAAAGAATCATTTATTTGTTTAAAGTTATCAATATCTAAAAAGAGCAAAGCCAATTTAGTATTTTTTCTTTTTGCTTTAAGTATTCCCTGAGTAAGTCTATCATGAAAAAGAATACGGTTAGGAAGGGAAGTAAGTGAATCATAATTTGCTTGTCTGTTTAAACTATCTTGTAATTTTTTTTCTTCTGTAATATCTTGCCATGATGTATAGATAACTTCTTTAGCATTTAAAGATATTAATGATAATTTAACATTTGCTAAAAACATTGTTTTATCTACTTTTAAATGCATCCATTCAAAGCTATGATAACCATTTTTCATTACTAATTTTATCATTCGAGATGCTTTTTGGCTTGATAATTCTCCATCTAATTGATATTTTGGAGACATTTTTCCAAAATTAGTATTTAACAACTCCTCTTTTGAATTATACCCCATCATATCAACTGATTTTTGATTACATTGAATAAATACTCCATTTTCAATAATTAATGTTCCATTTATAGATTCCTCAAACAATGTTTCAAAACTATTTGATTTTTCTTTTAATTCACTTAATAATTTATTTGATTTTTCTTTTTCATCTAACACATCTAAATATCGTTTATTGTATTTTTTTGCTGAAACATAAAAATATACTATTATAGCTATACTGAAATAAAATGTTATTTCATATAGTTTATTAGTTTCTTGAATAAAAAACCAAGTAGAACTAATTAGGAGAATTGGTATCACATATGCCATATATATAAATAAAACTTCACTCAATATAAAAAGCGCTACAAATACCATAGAAATTAAAATCACATAAATCATAAAATGGTTTTGTATTGGTAAGTCTTGAATTACAAACAATAAACTACCCCATGCTATACCGCTAAAAACTGAACTTATGCTATATAACATTATGAAGGTTGATTTATTTTGATTATGCTTATATCTTGATACAAAAAATAATCTTGACAAGATTAAAACTGCATGTATAACAAGACCAATTAAAAATATCTCATTAGATATTTGACCCATAAGGACAAATCCCATACCAAACAATACAATTATTTGACCTAATATACCAAAATATTGATTTTTTATTATTTTTTGAAGAGATTCATCTCTAATGCTTTGAAACATTTACTTAAGTTCTCCCCAATTATTGCCTATATTTAAGCTAGCTATTAATGGAACATTTAACTCCATTATATTTTCCATTACCTCTTTAAATTTTGCACCTAATAAATCAGCCTCATTTTCATCTACTTCAAAAATCAATTCATCATGAATTTGTAAAAGCATCTTTGCATTTAGATTCTCATCTATTATAAGTTTATGAATTTTATTCATAGATAATTTTATCAAGTCACTTGCACTGCCTTGAAAAAGAGTATTTACACTCTCCCTTTCATAAGCAGCTCTAAACATAGGTTTTGCATTTTCAAAATCAAAATACCTTCTTCTACCAAGTAAAGTTTGTACATATCCAACCTCTTTAGCACCATCTACAATACCTCTAAAGTATGTTTTAACAGATGAAAAACTTAAAAAATATTTTTCTATAATATCTTTTGCTTCTTTAGTTGAGATATTAAGAGTTTGCGAAAGTTTTTTTTGACCCATCCCATAAAGTAGTCCAAAATTTACAGTTTTTGCAATATTTCTTTTTGATTCTGCTTCCTCTTCTCCAAACAACGCAACTGCTGTTTGTCTATGGATATCTTTGTTATTTTTAAAAGCATCTACTAAAATTGTATCTTGTGAAAAATGAGCAAGAAGACGAAGCTCAATTTGTGAGTAGTCAATCCCTATAAGTTTTTTACCCTCTGGTGCGATAAAAGCACGCCTTACCTCAGCACCAAGCTTAGTCCTTGTTGGTATATTTTGGAGATTTGGATTTTTTGAACTAAGACGACCTGTTGCAGTGCCTGTTTGAATAAAGGAGGTATGTACCCTTCCCTCTTTATCTTCATTTGATAGTTTTAGCAACGGCTCTATATATGTTGAATAAAGCTTATACACTTCTCGATATTCTAAAAGCAATGGTATGATACTATGAGAATCTATGAGTGAGTTTAATACCTGCTCATTTGTAGAATATCCAGTTTTAGTTTTTTTACCAACTGGTAGTCCTAAATGCTCAAATAGTATAACACCCAACTGTTTAGTTGAGTTAATATTAAATTCACTTCCAGCTAATGTGTGAATTTTATTTGTTAAGTCAAACAAGGAAGCTTTTACTTTATCTAAAAAACTCTCTAAAAATTTTGCATCTACTTTTATACCCTCTTTTTCCATTTTTAAAAGTGTTTTAATAAATGGAAATTCTATCTCTCTTGCTTCTTGTATTAAATACTCACAATTTTGAAGTTTTAATCTCTCTAAAAATAGATTGTAAAGTTTAAAAGTGATTAGTGCATCTTCAGCGGCATATTCAGATGCTAACTCCAACTCTACATTTGCAAAAGTTTCATCTTTTTTTACTGTATCTTTAAAGGCTACCATTTTGTGCTCTAGTAGTGCATATGAGAGTTTATCAAGGGCTAGTGCTGATTCTGGATTTATAAGCCATGCAAGAATCATGCTATCGCCATATATTTCTAAATTTTCATCATCTAAAAATCTGCTGACAAAATGCAAATCAAATTTAATGTTATGTCCAACTACTTTAGACTTAAATATTTTACTCATAGCTACTTTAGCATCATCTTCACTTATCTGATCACCTACACCAAGATAATAATGTGCAAATGGTACATAATAAGCATATTTATCATTAAAAGCAAAACTAAAACCGACAAGTTTGTCTTTTTCATAATCTAAACCTGTTGTTTCTGTGTCAAAGGCTACAATACTGTTTTCATCAAGTGAATTTAAAACTCTATTTAGAGTATTTATATCTGTTAATAACGTGGTTTTAAACTCTAGTTTATTAGTTTGTATATCTTCATAAACAACCTCTAGTGTTTTTTCGTGAAGCTCTTGACTTACATGATTTTTAGCTTTAAGCATTCTGATAATTCCATTTTGCTCATATTTAATAAGCTCATCATATATATTTAAAAATGGATGCTCTATGTCCATAGTGTATTGTTCAAAATCTATCTCATCAAATACATCTTGCTTTAGGGTTACTAACTCTTTTGACATATATGCATTATCTTTAAACTCAATAAGTTTTTTTTGCATAGCACCCTTAATGGTAGCTAGGTTATTATAGATATTATCAAGAGTCCCATACTCTTTTAAAAGTTTTTGGGCTCCTACTTTACCAATTCCTTTTATACCTGGTACATTATCAGCTCCATCTCCAAGTATAGATTGATAATCAATAAACTGAGATGGTGTTACACCATACTTAACAAAACAAGCATCTTCATCCATTGTTTTACGCTTTATAGCATCAACAACCACAATTTTACCATCATCAATAAGTTGATATAAATCTTTATCATGAGACACAATGCGAACATTATAACCTTTATTTTTTGCTAATTTTGCAACAGTAGCTATCATATCATCAGCTTCAAATCCAACCTGACCTAAAGTTTTGTAACCCATCTTGTCTATCCACTCTATTGCAATAGGTAATTGCATAGTTAACTCTTCTGGTGGAGGTTCACGATTAGCTTTATAGTTTGGGTCTATCTCGTTTCTAAAAGTTTTTCCTTTTGTATCTATCGCAAATATTAAATAGTCACTATCGTGATCTTTTTGTAATGCAGATATAAAATTTGTAAAACCTGTTAATAAACCTGTTGGAAAGCCATCTTTGTTTGAAAGATGTTGCGGAAGCGCATAAAAGGAACGAAAGAAAAATCCAAATGTATCTATAATTGTAACCGTTTTGCTCATCTAAGAAAACCTAATAATAATTTATATTATTATATCTAATTATTACTTATGCATTTACTTTTTAAGTGGAAATCCCAATTTAAAAATAGAACCCTTGGTGGGGATTGATTTTAATGAAATATTTCCTTTCATTATTTTAATAATATTATTAGCTATACTTAAGCTCAAACCAGCCCCCTCATGAGAGCGACTCATTTTTGAATCTAGCTGTTGCATATTAAATATTTTTTTTTGATTTTGTTTAGCTATCCCTATACCGTTATCTATAACTTCACATATTAAAAATTCTTTATTATTATCATAAATTACACTTATTTGTACAGCACCTTCTTCTTGTGTAAATTTTATAGCATTTTCTATAAATATACCTATAACTTGCATTACACGAAATGGATCACCAAGAAGTGAATTTGGTATTTTCGAATCTATAAAAACTTCATATTTTTGTTTTTTATCATATGATGATTTCATATATTTATTTATACACTTATCAAGCTCATCATGCGGATTAAATGCAACTTCTATCATCTCTAATGATTTTTCTTGAATTTTACGCATATCTAAAATAGATTCTACTAACCTATTTAAATCCACCCCAGTACTATATATTGTGCTTATCATCAATAATGACTTTTCATCATTTGCTAGACGTTTTTTTAATAATGATGAAAATCCAAGTATTGAGTTTAGTGGGGTTTTCATCTCATGAGAAATATTTATAAAAAAATCCTCTTTTATTTTTTTAGATTTATTTAAATCCTCAAGTGAATTCATAAGTTGTGTCATATCGTGTGAAACAGCAATAAACTCAGTAATATTTCCATCAGTATCTACTATTGGATTAATGGTACTCTCAACATAATAAAATGAGCCATTTTTAGATTTGTTTTCAAAAAGAGCCTTATATATTCGCTTATTATTTATACTATTCCAAAGCTTTTTAAAAAAACTT
The DNA here is from genome assembly GCA_021648405.1 of Sulfurimonas sp. Classification (GTDB taxonomy): domain Bacteria; phylum Campylobacterota; class Campylobacteria; order Campylobacterales; family Sulfurimonadaceae; genus Sulfurimonas. The sequence goes on from JAKISX010000006.1 coordinate 22,657, forward strand.
TTTGTTTTTCTACCACCATTTACTATGCTTACTTTTTGACCGACCAGCTCCTCTCTAGCATATCCTGATATATTACAAAAATGATCATTTACATAAGTTATTAGACCATTTATATCAGTCTTTACAACTATATCACTATTGTTTAAAGCTAATGAAAACTCTTCTAATTGTTTTGTTTTTTCTTTGAGAGCCTTTTGATGTTCTTTTTCTCTTTGTTTTAAAATTTTGTTATACTCTTTTACTTCAAGCTTTTCCTTTTCTTGAAATTGTTTAATTCTTATATTTTGATATACATCTGATATTACATCTGCTAACTGTTCATTTTGTATTGGCTTTGATATAAATTTTTTTATACCAATATTTATTAGGTTTATTAACTTTTTAAAATCTTCTATACCAGAGAGAACTATTATCTCTTGCTCAAAGTTAAACTTCAAAACAAGTTTTGACAACTCTTCACCATCCATAATTGGCATCTCTAAATCTGTAATTACAATATCATAAAAAAAATCATTTTTTTCATAAAAATTTTTATATAATTCTATAGCTTCTTTACCATTTTTTGCTACATCAATATAATCAAAATAAGAGCTTAGCAATTTATGCGTAACCTTGCGCATCATCATAGAATCTTCAACATAAAGAATTTTTAGATTTTTTGTTGATTTTTTTAAATCCATGGTATTTTCAACTTATTTTATAAAGTATCCAACAAATCATCAACTGAATCTTCTAATATTTCATGATCGTACATTGCATTATCAGCAAGTCGTAATCCAAAATTTATAGATTGTTCTGCTAGTGGTTTATTAATTGGGATAATTGTTTTTACAATATTTAGGGCGATTGAATATTCTTTTATATCATCTGGTGCAGCATTTGGGTTATCAGCATACTTTATCATCTCAATCATATCTTTATCAAAATTCCAATGCTCAAATACTAAAGCTGTAACTTTACTAGCTGAGACATCAACATAAGAGCATTCTAGTTGTGCAAGATTGTTTGATACTTCAACTTCAGACTTAAAACTAAAAGTTTCATCATTTTGAATAATATCGCTAGCTATTAATATTTTTCCTGTCTCTTGAAGTAAAGCTGCTAAATATAATACTTCAGCTTTTTTTTTATTAATTTTTTTATACCAGTTGTACATTAAAGTAGCTTGCATTGATGATATCTTTACAAATTTTTCTGAGGTTATTCCATAGGGTTGCATATCTACATTTAAAAGCTTACGAACTGAATCTCCTATAGCAATTGAACGAGTCATTGACATACCAAATAAACTAACAGCTTGTTCAACATTTTTTATCTCTCTTGAAAATCCATACAAAGGCGATGAAGCTGCTTTTAATAAATTTGCGATAATCATTGGATCTGTTTCAATGACTTTTACCAAATCTGCTATTGATGTTGACTTATCAGCACAGACCCTATTTATCTCTGCAATTGTTCTAGAAAGGGCTGGAAGAGATTTAATGCTATTTATTATTGAATTTTTCATCAGAAATACCTTAATATAAAAATTATTTAAAAGTATTATAACAGTTTTTTGTTTAAAAAAAATTGTATGTTTTATTTCTAATTTTAGACCATAGATATAAATTTATATCCATTATAAATAGTAAATAACCCATAAAATATTACAGCTAATGAGGCAAGATATACTAACATGTTTCTAAAATTAGTAGCTAAACAAAATGTTGTTAAAAAACCAAGTCCAAACATAGCAGGAATTGTGCTTAATCCAAATATAGCCATAACTAAAGCGCCATATACAGGACTTGCTGTACTAGCTGCTGCTATTGCAAAGAAGTAAACAAATCCACATGGAAGAAGACCATTTAACATACCAAGCATGTAAAAACTAGAGTTTGATTTTGAATTCATAATTTTTGCAAAAGTATTTCTATATAAAGCTGTCTCGCAAAATGATTTTCCATCAAATTTTAAAAACTTCATCTTACCCATTAGTGACAATCCTGCAATAAGCATTGCTATCCCAGCTAATATAAGTAATGAACCCCTAGCACTATCAGTATATGTTACAGTACTACCTAGGTATCCAAATATAGCTCCAAGAATTGAGTATGTTGTTACACGACCAAATGAATAGAGTAGATGTGCTACGCTCTTTGAGAATTTTGAGCTTTGTGGGGTAATTTTAATACTTGAATAAGCCATAACTATCCCTCCACACATACCAATACAATGTCCAAATGAACCTAAAAAAGCAATACTAATAATACTGATAATATCTATACTTTGCAATTCTCTACCTTATTTATTAATGTTATGCACTATAATTAGCAAAGCCCATTATAATGGTAGGGATAAAGAGTCCCTACAACCCTCTAAAGCTACAAAAAGTTGACTATTTGAGAAAATATGTAACTTTTACGTATTCTTTTATAATTATATTAAAAACTATGTTACATTAGTGTTAGGTAACATTAAATTTATCACTTTTTTGCAAATGGATGATATACTTGTACAGTTTCACTAAGGTGTTGTTTTTGAATATGTGTATATATTTGTGTTGTGAGAAGTGAAGCGTGACCTAATAACTCTTGAACAACTCTCAAATCAGCGCCGCCTGTTATTAATGATGTAGCATATGAATGACGAAGAACATGTGGTGATACACCTAAGTATTTTTTTACTATCTTATATGCAGATGTACGACTCAACTTTTTGCCACTATAGTTACACCAAATAAAATCATTATCATATTTCATACCATCAAGATACTCAGAGATAGCTTTTATTGCAATATTAGCTATTGGAACAAGCCTTTGCTTGTCGCCTTTTGCATGACGAACAAGTAACCACTCTCCATCAATATCTTCTTTTTTTAGCTCTAAACATTCACTAATTCTTACCCCTGTCGCATATAAAAAAAGTATAAGTGCATAATCACGCTTGCCAAGCCATAAACTTCTATCACATAGATTTGCACCAGCCATAATTTGTTCTACTGATAAAAATTTTGGTAATAATTTCGGAACTTTTGCTGATTTTAATTTAGTTTTTTCATCTAAAAATTTATTTTTATAGCAAAAATCAAAAAATGAATTAATTGAAGAAAGCTTACGATTTAGCGTACGCTTATTTTTATACTTTGATAAAATATTTAAAAGAGTGTTAGATTCTATATTTATTAGAGGTTTTTTATACTCAACCTCTATTGAGTATAAATCACTTTTATAAGCAGAAATACTTTGTTTATTTAATGCTTTATTTATACTTATATATTCTATAAAAGCTTCAAGCTCATTACTCAACCGAGATGAATTCATCATTTATATAAAATGTTTTTTCATGAATGTAGATATAGCCATCATCTACATCTACTTCATAAATATCATACTTTAATAGGTCTTTTGATAATTCAATTAAATAACCTTCTTTTTCAAGAGCATAAAGCTTATCATTATGAGATATTAAACCCAAAAAGTGTGCAAAAGAAAATTTTACTTTTGCATTAATCTGTAAATCAGGTGTCAAAGATATAATTTCACCTTGTTTTGTAGCTATAAAAATATTTTGATTATCATATGTAGCATCACGAATTTCATAATCAACTCTTATCTCTTTAGGAGCAAAAGAGAGTATTTTTGAACCAGTTATTGCTATTAACTTATCATCTATCACATTAAAATATATAATATTATTAAAGTTTTCTTCAGATGAAACTATGATGCTTCTAAGTTTCTTTTTTTGTTCAACATTAACAATGACCACTTTTCCATCAAGAGTTAAAAATAGAACCAAATCATTCATAAAATACGGTTTTACTATTTTTGAATTTACCGCTATTGGAGCACTTCCAGATTCTTTTAAAAGTAACTCTTTAGTTGATATAGAATAAAGTGCCATCTCATTATCTGCAAACAAAACTGCTAGTACATCATCTTTTACACTAGCAGTAGCTATTGTTTTTTTAAGATCAAAAGTCTCAATCATCTCACTATCGCTAATATATGAAAGAGTTAAATTTCCATCAATACTAACACTTATAATCCAATCATCACTTTTTGAAATAAATCTATTTGCATCATTTATCTCTATGTCAACTACTTTGCCATCAGTGAAAATTTTTCTGTTGTTTAAAAGAGCACCATCAAGATTGGTATCTATTATTTCATGCTCTATCTCTCCAGTATTTTTCCAATCGCCAATTGTATGTTCTGGCTCAAATACTTTTTTTGAGCTACATCCACTAAACAATAATGCAAAAGCTATAATTAACGATAAATATATTGAATGCAATTTTTATTTTACTCCAAAATGTAAAAGTGCTAAAACAACACTTTTTAGTGAAGAGCTTTGTGAAACTTTTCTTAACTCAATATGAGCTTTTTGTATCTCGTTTTTATCCAAATAAAGTATTGCATTTTGAATAAAAGCTAAATCTTTATATATAGCATCTTGATTCATTGAATACTTAACTAATTTATCATTATCTTCAGATCTTGAAGCTACTTCATAATTAGCCAAATCACTAATAAAAATAGCTTTAGAAGCACCTAAAGATTTTAATTTATCAATATCATTTAATGCTATTGCCTGAGAATACAACCAAGCATCATGTAAATTTGGACTTAATTGTTCTAACTTTATTTTTAGATTTTCATTATTTGTATCTACACTGAGTTTAGTTAAAATTTCATTTGCTTCTTTAATAGTGCTTTGTTTATTTGAATTATAAACAATATTAGAAACCACTACAATAATAATAAGTATAACAGCACCAATCATCATGTTTTTATATTTTTTTACAAATTTTTCAGTTATAACAGCTTTTTCAAAAAATTTCTCTTCAGAATTCAATTCCTCTTTTACCATATCTATGTTTTTCTTTAAACTCAAAATAATCCTTAATTTATTATATAATTTACTTTAGATGTAATGTTACCAAATAGTTTGTTAAATTTTTATCAAAAAGACAAGTTTTTTTTGATATAATCGAACTAATATATAATTTATAGGGATATTTATGCAAGTAGATGATGTACTTTTAACAAAATTGGAAAAATTATCTTTTTTAAAAATTGAGGAGGGTAAGCGAGAGGAAATTATAGGGCAACTTTCTCAAATTGTCAGTTTTGTTGATAATTTAAGTGAATTAAACACGGATAATATTGATGATAAATTTGCTATGAATGATAGTTCTACTTTTATAAGAGAAGATATAGCCAATTGCAATACAAAAATCAATGATGATATTATAAAAAATGCTCCCAATAGTGCTGATCACTTTTTTATAGTTCCAAAAATCATAGAGTAATTAAATTAATTTTAAAAAGGAATTTCATGATAGAAGAAAAAAAAACAAAAACAATTGATATTAAAAAACTACTAAAAAGTACGATTACGCTTGGTTCATCTGATTTACATTTAGTTGTTGGAAGTGAACCACAAATTCGTATTGATAAAGATCTAAGACCTTTAAAACTTGATATATTAACATCAGAAGATATTGATAATATTGCAAATTCTCTCATGAAAGAAAAACAAAAAAAAGAGTTTGAAGAGCATAATGAACTTGATTTTAGTTTTTCCCTTGATAATGTTGGTCGTTTTCGTGCAAACTACTATAAAACTAGAGATGGTACTGCATGTGCATTTCGTACAATTCCCATAGATGTTCCTACTCTTGACGAATTTGGAAATAACCCTATTTTTAAAGAGTTAATAAAAAAAGACAAAGGGCTCATCCTCGTAACAGGACCAACTGGTAGTGGTAAATCAACAACATTAGCTTCTATGTTGCATGAAATAAATTTAACTGAGCATAAACATATTATTACTATTGAAGACCCTGTTGAGTTTGTACATAAAAACATTAACTGTCTTTTTTCACAACGAAATGTTGGTTCTGATACTTCTACATTTGCTTCAGCTATAAAATATGCCCTAAGGCAAGATCCTGATATTATTCTAATTGGGGAGATGCGTGATGCTGAAACTATTAGTGCTGCATTGACTGCTGCTGAAACTGGTCACTTAGTTTTTGGAACACTTCACACAAACTCTGCACCAAGTACAATAAATCGTATTATTGATGTTTTTAGTGCAGATAAACAAGCACAAATTCGTGCTCAACTTTCATCATCATTAATAGCAGTAATAGCACAATCTTTAATACCAAGAATTGGAAGTGGTAAAGTAGCAACTCAAGAAATCATGATCTCTAATGCAGCTATTTCTAACTTGATTCGTGAAGATAAAGTTCATCAACTTTATTCACAAATGCAACTAAATCAAAATGAAACTGGTATGCGTACACAAACTCAAGAGATAATGGAACTACTTCAAAACAAGATTATAACGAAAGAAAATGCTATTAAAAACTCTAATAAACTAGATGAACTATTGAATGTTATAGATAACTTATAAAGTTTTTCTAAATTTTATCATCTTAAATCTTTCACCTAAGAAGTTAGGCATTATAAGCATTTTTGCCTTTTGCAGCTCTTGGGTATATATCTTTTCATCTACATTCTTTTTTAGTAATTCAAGCAATTCTAATATTCCCATATCTACAAGTGCTACCATTTGTGCTTTTAATTCAATAAACTCTACACCAACTTCTTCATATGCGTCTTTGACATGGGCAAATGTTACATCGTAAGTGATATCTGTATTTTTAAAAAGCTCATCTCTTTTAATATTTTCATCAAAAAATGGTATCACTTCATGTTTATCATAAACTCTTATACAAAAGTCAGGACGAGCACTCATCTCACCATAATCAAAACTCATAAACTCAAACTTATCACTTGCTTGACTCATCTCAAGAGCAAATTCTTCATAACCAACAGCTATCTCACCTCTGTCTTTATGATATTTATTTGCTTTTTGTTTAACCCAGTCATTCTCAACATCAAATTCCACAACATGAGTATCAACTCTTGCAGTTTTACCTTTATAATACAACTCACAAGGGAATGCATCAAATATTTCATTTGCTATAAAAAAAGCATTTTTGCATCTTAATTCACTCAGAGATTTATAGTGAATTATTTTAACAGCATCGCCAAAACTCTCATAAAAATAATTTTTTTGGAAAGTTTGTAAATCAACAAATTTCTCAATTATTACAAATTTTAAAGTCTTAAGTAACTCTGGTCTAAGTGTATATACAAACTGAACTATATCAGCCAAAAAATACCCATGATGGGCACCAATTTCACAAACAACACCATCTTTGCTCAAAAAACCATCATCGATCAATGATATAATATGTTTAGCTACACATCCACCAAAAAACTGACTTGTGCTAACAGCTGTATAAAAATCACCCTCTTTACCTATTGTTTTGTAGCTTGAATAATAACCATCTTCAGCGTAGAGCCATTGACTCATATACTCACTAAAAGATATACTATTAGTCATTTTTGTACATCTCATAAAGCGTCAAAAGCTCCAATTGCTTATCTATCTCAAATGTTTTATAATCAATCTCAGCAATTGCTACAGAGTTTTCAAGTAAATCAACATCATATTGTGTCTTGTACCCAGCACCAAATAACTCTTTTGTGTCTTTTAAAAGCTTTTCGTATATTTCTTTATTTTCAAGACTAAGCAATTTTTTCTTTTCATAGTTTTTTAAATTTTGCATAACTTGCTCATAGATAGCGATTAGTTCTATTTTTTTATCTTCTACCTCTATTTTTGATTTTAAATATTGTACTTTTGTGGATTCTATATCATTAAAAGTACTAAAATCAATTGGCATACTTACTTTTAAGCCATAATCATAAAAAGTTGTCTCTGGCGATTGAAAACTTCCACCTAAAAGTGATTCTCCTTGCCAATTATATCCAGCTATAAAACTAACTTTTGGTAAATATTTTGCCACTGTTATATTACTAAAGTATCTTAATTTTTCCATATCACTATTTGAGATATCAAGTATAATATTATGATTTAAAAATTGTTTTAACTCTAATTTATCAAGCTTTGGTATTGCTAAATTTTCATATTTTAAATCACTAATCGTTTTAAATTTTGATATTAGACGCTCTTTACTTGTTTGTATATCATATAGTGACTGTATGACAAAATTACGCTCAATAATTGCATTGTCTAAAAAGCCAGAATCTAATTGTCCATTTAAATACTGCTCTTTTTTTTGAGCTAAAGAGATTTCAGAGTTTTTTATCTGTAGTTTTTGTTTTTTTATTTTTAAATCTGTTTGTTTTATCTGCATTAATATAGATATAGCATCTTTTACTAATTTACGCTTTTGCATATCAACCGTTAAATTTGCATATTTTTTTGAGTAATTAGCATATTTAATTCCAAAATATATTCCACCACTTTGAAAAATCGTTTGATCCATTTTTATAGAAGCACTTTTTTGTTCTTGATCGCGATCGTAAGAGTTTTTTTTTGTATATATATAATTTAACTTAAGTGGTGCAATCCAAGAATCTCTTAATTTTGCCCCATCCACTTCATTTTGTTTATATAAATAATTAAATTTGTCTTTTTTAATGTCACTTATATATCTATCTAAAGGTTGTGTTAGTTCTTCACTTGCATAGGTTATGCTACAAAGAACTAACAGCAAGTTTAAGGTTTTTAAACCCTTCATCTATCTCCCCTTTTGTAATTGTAAGTGGTGGTAAAAATCTCAAAGTATTTTTTCCAGCTTTTAAAACCATAACGCCATTTTCTTTTGCATTTAAGATAATAGAATTTAAAGTATCTGCGTCTTTAACTCGCAATCCACACATCATACCAATCCCAACTTTTTTTGTAAAAAGTCTTTTATTTTTTTTATAAAAATCTTCTAACACTTGATTAAAATAATTTATAGTATTTTCTAATTCTCCACTTTGTGAGTATTGATTTAAAATATCCATAACTTCACATGTAGCAATACTACTTAAATAGTTTCCACCAAAAGTAGAACCATGGTCACCTGCACTTAAAACATCTTTTAAGCTTGTCATAACAACACCAATAGGTACACCACCTCCAATACCCTTAGCAAGAGTTATAATGTCTGGCTCTATCTCATAAACATTTGAAGCCAAAAATTTTCCAGTTCTATATCCACCAGTTTGCACTTCATCAACAATAAGTAAAACTCCTTTTTTCTTTAAAAGTTTTGCTAAATCTTGAACCTCTTGTTTATTTTGTGGTATTACGCCGCCCTCACCTTGAACTAGCTCTATCATAACGGCACAAGTATGATCATCAAGTAAGCTCTCAACACTTGGTATATCATCAGCATAAACAAAACCATCAGGAAATGGTCCAAAGTAGTTATGCATTATTTCTTGCCCTGTTGCTTTTACGGTAGTAATTGTACGCCCATGAAAAGATTGTTGAAGTGTGATAATTTTATATTTTTTAATTTCTCCTTTACTCTCCCCCCATTTACGAGCAATTTTAATAGCACCCTCATTTGCTTCAGCGCCACTATTACCAAAAAAACATTGCATATCGTAACCACTACTATCTACTATTTTTTGAGCAGCTTTTGCTTGTGGTGCGATGTTGTAAAGGTTTGAGATATGGGTAATATTTGAAATTTGCTTAGTTATAGCAGAGTTTACTCTTTTGTTTGCATGACCAACACTTACAACACCAATCCCGGATGTAAAATCTATATAATTTTTACCATTACAATCAACCAATCTTGCATTATCTCCACTAATAAACTCAACATCAGCTCTTGCGTAAGTTTGTAATACATACTTTTTATCTAACTCTTGTGTATTCATAATATACCTATACATAATTTTATTGGATTATATCTAAATTTTCTTTCAAACTAAAAACAAAGATTTAACTTTTAATGTGTATAATTCTAGTAATTATATTATCTCAAGGAACTTATAGTGCCAACGATAGATGCAACTTTAGAATTAATCAAACTTTTATTATTTATGGTGTTTGTTTCAGCTTTAGCTGCTCAAGTTTGGATAGCTTTTTTAGATATTTATGAATATTTTACAGACTCACTAAATAAGTTTCGCCCCAAACCATCACAAGATAAATTTTCAAGAATTGCTGTAATAGTGTTGGGCAGCGCTGTTATAATATTTAGCTAATTTTTTATCATAAAAAATTTAAGTATCAATAAGTTATACTAATACATAAATAACAAATATCGTGGAGTTGTTTTTGAATATAATAAGTTCATTTTTTAAAAGAGCTGTTTTTTTAATGATATTTCTCAGCTTAATCAGCACCATTACAATCTACTTTTTTCAACAATATTTTTTTACTATCTCTTTGGCAAATGAAATTAAAATAAATGTTGATAAAAAAGTTCATAAATATGAGCAAAAATTAAGACTTTTGCCACAAGATGTTATTGAAAAAGATGTTAAATCTTTTATGAAAGATCTTGATTTTATTCAAGTAGAGTTATATGACGAAAATGAAAATCAATTTTATATTCTTATGTCTTCTAACAAAAAATTTGAAAATAAATTGGAGCTTATTAATTCCCACGATGAACTTTCTCTTCATAATTTTCCAACATCAAACAAGATGAGTTATAATTTTTTTGAAGCACCTCAAAACAATTACTTTATACAAATTTTTTATCCAATATACAAATCAAATGAACTTTTAGGATACATAGAGGGTATCTTATATATAGATCCTATTGTGATACAAAGATTTAAAAGAGCTATTGTTGCCATAAATATAACTGTTGTATTATCTATACTTTTATTTAGTTTATTAATATTTCCTCTTATTTATTTTGCATACAAAAAGTTAAATAACCTTCGTTCTGTTTTACTATCTAGCAATATTATGATGATAAATACTCTTGGTAATACTATAGCACTTAGGGATAGTGATACAAATGAACATAATTATAGAGTAACTCTTTATGCAATAAAATTAGCCCAAAAGATTGAACTAGATAAAAAAGATATGCAAAAACTGATTAAGGGTGCTTTTTTACATGATATTGGAAAAATTGGTATATCTGATAATATTTTACTTAAAAAAGATAAGTTAAACAAAGATGAGATTAATACAATGAAAAAACATGTCCTAAAAGGTGTTGCACTTGTTAAAGAAAATAGTTGGTTAAAAGATTCTATAGATGTTATTTTAAATCATCATGAAAAATTTGATGGTAGTGGTTATCCATGTAAAGTAAAAGGATTAAATATACCAAAAATCGCACGCATTTTTTCTATAATAGATGTTTTTGATGCTTTAACTTCAAAACGTCCATATAAAGAAGCGTTTAGCTATGAAGAGAGCATAACCATAATAAAAAACAAACGTGGGTCTCACTTTGATCCTGATTTAGTAAATATATTTCTACAAATCTCAAAAGAGCTATATGACACTACTAACTCAAGATCTAAAAAGCAATTAAAAGAAGAACTAGATGAATTAATAGAAAAATATTTTTTTGATTAATTTTATTTACTTATTTCAACTTTTTCTTCTTGATATGATGCACTTTTACCAGAGAAACTAGGTAGTGAACTTGTAAGGGTATTTACACCTTTTGTTCCACTGTAGATTAAAACACAATCTTCTCTTATGTTATCGTTTATTTTTACTTTTAATTTTAAACTGCCATATTTTGAACTTATCGTGATAAGTTCATCCTCTTTAAAACCAAGTTTAGTATTAAGATAAACATTCTTTTGGCGGTTAAACTGTGAATTTTGACTTTTATGACTTTTTGAAGTGATTAAAAATAATCTTTTATCATCAAATTTTGGCATATCAAACTCTTCTAAAAAGGTAAATTCACCATCACTTGTATCAAATCCACTTTTGTATGGAATCTCTTCTCTCCCTTTTACTTGCCAACAACCATCTTCACTTTTAGTCGCAAAATTTTTAAAATACTCAATATATTCAGCCTCACTCTTTAATTTTATATCAAAACTATCACAAAGAAAAGCACTCAAATCATATTCACTAATCCCATAATCAGATTCCAATACACGAGGCATATTTATAATTGCATTGTGCGAATAAGAGGTTCTAATATCATTTTTGCACAAAAAATTCTTAGCTGGTATAACTAGATGCGCTATGGCGCTTGATTCATTTTCATCTAAACCAAAATAGATTATATTTTTTACCTGAGATATCTCTTTTGTAACTCTATAAGAATTTGGCATTTGAGAAAGAGGATTTGTTCCTTGAATAAACACAGTTTTAAACTCACTAAATTTTGTATCTACTTTTGATACTTTTTTTGCTTTTGTATTAAATGGAGAATCTATCGCTTCTTTTGAATCACCAAGATAAGCTACACCACACCCCTCTTTAGAAAATAAACCAAGATTTACAGCAAAAGCATCTATTGCACGCATCACATCAGCACCATCACGATATTTCTGAACTCCAACTCCACAAACAATTGCTACTTTTTTACCTTGAGTAAAAGTTAAAAGCTCATTAATTTGGGCTAAAGTTACATCTATAAAATCAAGTGTTTTTATTATACGAACAGTTTGTGTTAATTCATAATAATCTTCATATTCACTAGCAAATTTTTCCAAATAAACCTCATCAAAGTTCATCTCAATATGTAAAAATCTATTCAAAAGCAATGCTAAAAGCAAATCTGAATGTGGTTTTATCTGTATATATAAATCTGCTATTGAAGCGATTTTAGTTTTTATTGGGTCAATTACTATAATCTTTTTATCTTTTAATATTGGTAATAAATGCGAATTTGTAACATGCGGATTTCTTCCCCAAATTATTACCACATCTGATTTTGATATTTCACTTAATGGCATATTTTTATTGCTTCCTCGACCCTCAATAATTCCAGCTTCACCAGCACCATCACATAAACTTCCATCTGTTAAAGTAGCTCCAAAAGAGGTAAAAAAATGGCTAGTTACATCTTGCATAAGTCCAAAATTTCCATTGCCCTTATAATGAAGTATTTCATCTTTAGGTGAATCTTGAAGTATCTCTTTTAATTTTAAAAGAGCCTCATCCATAGTGATTTCATCTCCATTGTATCTAGGTTTAGTTATGTATGAGAAATTTTCATAATGGTTTAAGTGTGGGCATAAAAAACCATTAGTATGTCCATTTTTTTTTGGAGTTATTTTATTATTTTCATAAATTATCTCACAAGCATCAAAACAATCAAGTGGGCATGCAGTATTTTTACTCATCTTTTAACTCAATTTTTACAAGTTTAGAGAAAATTTTTGGAGATTTAATAATTATATGTGCCAAATATTTTGAAATATTTTTTGAATCTGCAATATTTATAACTCTATTTACTCTATAGTTTGTTTTTATGCCATCAATATATACTATTTTATTTTTTGCATCAGCTACATCATTTTTATTTAAATATATTGTTAATTTTGCTTTTGATACATCTGCAACTTTAGCTAAAGGGGTTGAAATATTTACAACTTGACCACTTTTAACAAGTAAGTCATAAAGTATATTTCCTTTTGCTCTTAAATTTTTGTCCTCTATTAGACGATTTAATTTTTTCTCTCTTAATTTTAAATCTGCTATTTGAATTTGAAAATTTTGTATCTCTTTTTTTGTGTTTAAAAGTAAATTTTCACTTGCAATTAAATCATAAAATTCTCTATTTTTTTCTATTTGTGATTTTATTTTTAAAGATTCTACTTTTTTATAATTTATTCTTTTTTTAACAGTAGTTTTTTCTATATTTATTAATATTTGTTTGGTTGACTTTACACTATCTGCTAAATATTCAAGCTTTTCTTTAATATACTTTAATTCTATAGAGTCTAATGTAAAATCTATTTTAATATATGGTTCACTTGATAGTTTTGTACCCAACTTATCTTCATTTGAATAAACAACTAATCCAGATACATTTGAGCTAATATTCCTAATCTCATAAGGCTGTACCTTTGAATAATAAATATCTCCAAACAATACAATAACATTAAAAAATAAAATAAGTACCACTTTCATTCATCTACCTTTGTAAGTAATTAAACCTATTTTACCATTTCATTATTAACATTCAAGCACATTTCATTTTAATTTTGATACTATGTAGTCAATATTTAATCAAAGGGTGTTTTATGTCTGTTTTAGATAGTGTTGATGCGGCTACAAACTTAGCAAAAAATAATGAACTGCAACTTTTAGTCTTTAGAATTAGTGAACATGTAGAATCAGCGTATTATGCGATAAACGTTTTTAAAACCAGAGAGGTAGTTGAGTCTAAAAATCATTTTTTAACTCAAATACCAGCAGCTCACCCTTTGTTAGAGGGTACTATTACTCTTCGTGGATTACAGATTCCAATTCTAAACTTACCACAATGGCTTGAAATCACACTATCAAAAGAAGATAGCGCAAAATCTAACATACTTGTTTGTGATTTTAACGGCATTATAATTGGTCTTAGAATTATGGATGCTTATAGAGTTATCAAAAAAAACTGGAATGAGATGCATGCACCGGACAGCTATCGACAAAAAAATGGTGTAGTAATGAATCACACAAGATTGGAGAATGGTAGTTTATGTCTAATACTAGATTATGAAAAGCTTTTAGCTGATGTAATCCCTCAAGCTATGGTAGATGTACTTGAATCTCCTTCGAATTTAGATGATTTAGTAATCCCAAAAAAATTATCACAAGGTGTAGTTTTAATAGCTGAAGATTCAAAAACAGCACAAACACATCTAAGACAAATTTTTAAAAATTCAAAAATTTCTATGAAAATATTTGATAATGGAAAGCTTTTAATTGATTATATTTTTGCTATGGATGATCCAACTATAATACCAGCTGTTATTACTGATATTGAGATGCCAGAGATGTCAGGTTTTACAGTAATTCAAGAGTTAAAAAAGAATCCTATGACAAAAGATATTCCAATAATTGTAAATTCATCTATGACTGGAAGTAATAATAAGCGTGAGGCTGAAGTATTAGGTGCTGATGATTTTATAGATAAAACTAAAAGTCATAATGTAATTCCAATGATTATTAGTGTTATAAATAAGTGTGCTTAATATCATCATCTAAAGAGTAACATGGCAATCATAAGCAATGCAAGAGATGCATTGCTATTTAAATCTTTATCTTGCTAATGAAATAGTGAGATAAGTACACCAGCTGCTACAGCTGAACCAATAACACCCGCAACATTTGGACCCATTGCATGCATTAACAACATGTTTGTACGATCAGCTTCCATACCAATTTTATTTGATACACGAGCTGCCATTGGAACAGCTGAAACTCCAGCTGAACCAATTAACGGATTTACTTTATGTCCAGGGAACAAATTCATAATTTTAGCCATTATTACACCTGAAGCTGTACCTAAAGAGAATGCAACAATACCAAGAGCCATAATAAACATAGTATCTGGAACTAAGAACTCCTCAGCTGCTAGTTTTGAGCCAACACCTAAGCCTAAAAAGATAGTTACTATATTGATAAGTGAATTTTGAAGAGTATCATTAAGACGCTCAACTACACCTGATTCTTTTAAGAAGTTACCAAACATAAATGCACCAACAAGTGGTGTAGCTGCTGGAAGAACTAAAATAGCAAGAGTTAGAACCAATATAGGAAAAACTAATTTCTCTAAACGAGATACATGACGAAGAGTTGTCATCTTGATTTTTCTCTCAGCCACTGTAGTTAGTGCTCTCATAATTGGAGGTTGGATAATAGGTACCATAGCCATATAGCTATAAGATGCAACTGCAATAGCGCCTAAAAGCTCTGGGGCAAGTTTAGTTGCAATAAAAATCGAGGTTGGTCCATCAGCCCCACCAATAATAGAGATAGCTGAAGCTTGTTGAAGTGTAAAATCAGCAAAACCCATTTGAGTTAATGCTACTGCGCCAACAAGTGTTCCAAATATACCAAATTGAGCTGCTCCACCAAGAAGTGCAGTCTTAGGATTTGATAAGAGTGGTCCAAAATCGGTCATAGCTCCAACACCCATAAAAATAAGTATAGGAAACATCTCATTTGCTAGACCCATATTGTAAATAATACCCAAGAAACCATCCGCACCAGCGATACCCGCAATTGGAATATTGGCTAGTAATCCACCAAATGCAATTGGCAACAACAGTAGTGGCTCAAACCCTTTTCTAATAGCCAACCAAAACAGAAAAAATGTAACTAAAATCATAAGGATACGACCCCCTGATTTATGAAAGTCACTTATCTCTTTTCCATCTACGGTTAACTCATCAGGATCAGGATACATGAACGCATATATCCCTGTTGATTTTAAAAATCCACCTACCATTTCAGTAAAAGGTTGACTTTGATAAGTCTCCTCTTTATGAGTTGAAGAACCAGCGTTTTCAACGTAAGTTGAAGAACTTGCAAGCGCTGAAGTTGTACTAAAAAGTATAAATAAAGCAAGAGTTTTTAATATAAAAGATTTCATTAATATTATCCTATTACTGCTACTAATTGACCTTCAACTACTTTGTCATTAGTAGCTACATTGATTGATTTAATAACACCGCCTTTTGGTGCTACAATATCTATCTCCATTTTCATAGATTCTAAAATCAAAATAACATCTCCCTCTTGCACACTTTGACCTGGATTCATGATTATTTTCCAAACACTACCTGGAAGAAGAGCTTTTATATCTAATTCATTACCAGATAATTTTGGAGCTGGAACTGCTACTGATGCACTTTCTCCATTTACTGAAGTAACTTGAATATCTGCATCACCTTCTGCCACTTGAACACTAAATTTTTGACCATCTACTACTACTGTATAATTTCCGTTACCCATATTTGTATTTCCTTCACAATCTTTTTTCATCTCTGATATTTTTCTAATATTTAATTCGCCATCGCCTTTAAGAAAAGCGATACCTTTATCTTGACATGCTGCTACAATAAAAATATTTTCTTCAGTAATTTCCAAATTTTCTTTTTTTAATTCATCAATCGCATGCTGAAGAGATTTTGTTTCATCTGCATTTGCAATATCAATAGCATTTTCAGTTGTAGGTTCTAATCCTAATTTTTCAGATGCAATTTTAACAATTTCTGGATCTGGAGCAACTGGTGTTTTTCCAAAGTAACCAAGAACCATTCTTCCGTATCCTGGTGCTATTGCTTTCCAAGGACCTTGCATTACATTATTAAGTGCCTGTTGGAAATAAAATTGAGAAACTGGTGTTACAGATGTACCATACCCACCTTTTTCAACAACCTCTGTCATTGCCGCAATAACTTCTGGAAATTTATCTAAAATACCATTATCACGCATCATTTGGGTATTTGCAGTAAGTGCGCCACCTGGCATTGGAGAAAATGGAATCACTGGTGATACCATAGTAGCCTCTGGTGGCACAAAGTAGTCACTTAAACAATTTTGCAACTCTTTTTCATATGTAAGAATTTTTTCAATCTCTAAACCACCAAGGTCAAAATTCATCCCTTTAGTAGCGTGAAGCATAGTTAAGATATCTGGCTGAGAAGTTCCACCCGAAACAGGTGAAGCTGCCATATCAATACCATCTATTCCAGCATCAAGTGCAGCCATATAAGCTGCAACTGATACACCAGCCGTTTCATGAGTATGTAAACGAAGATGCGTATCTTCGCCTACAAGTTTTCTTGCCATTACAATCGTTTCATGAACTTTTTGTGGATTTGATGTTCCAGAAGCATCTTTAAAACAGATACTGTCATATGGGATGCCACTATCTAAAATTTCACGAAGAGTTTTTTCATAAAAATCAACACCATGAGCACCTTCGCAACCTGGCGGTAAATCCATCATTGTCACAACAACTTCATGCTTAAGCCCATAATGAGTGATTCTTTCACCTGAATATTTTAAGTTTTCAACATCATTTAAAGCATCAAAATTACGAATAGTTGTAGTTCCATGTTTTTTAAATAACTTTGCATGTAAATCAATTAATTCTTTTGAGCCAGTATCAAGCATTACAGTGTTTACACCACGAGCTAGTGTTTGAAGATTTATATCAGGACCAACGATTTTACGAAATTTATCCATCATATCAAAAGCATCTTCTCGTAAATAAAAATAGAGTGATTGAAATCTAGCCCCTCCACCAAATTCAAAATGATTTATGCCTGCTGTTTTTGCTGCTTCTACTGCTGGAAAAAAATCATCCATAAGTACGCGACCACCATAAACGGATTGAAAACCATCACGAAAAGTTGTATCCATTATATCTATAAATTTTTTAGCCATATTAATCCTTAAGACTGTTTATGATGAGTTATTGCTGCACTTATTGCTGCAATAACTTTTTTGTTATCTTGTTTAGCGTTAGCTGTATTTGTATTGTTAGCTTTTGGTTCTGGGAAAAATTTATGAGTGATAACTGACATTAGATTTATCATCAATATCAATACAGCTAAAAATAAGAAAACTGTTCCCATCCCTAGACCCATAAATTTAAATCCCTCAATTATTAGGTTCTCTTCCATAAATTCACCTTTATAGTATATATTTTCACGCAATTGTATAATAAAGATGTTTAAAAACAGTTTTGAAAAAAAATTTCAATTTAAAAATAGCCAAGTTGTTACTTTTTGATTATATACTACACACAAATTTACTACTTGGATATAAATAATGATAAAAAAAAATGTCAAAAAATTTGGACTTATAAATACAATTGAGGGATACTCATATATTTTATTGGTTTTTGTAGCGATGCCAATGAAATACCTACTTGAAATTCCATCGGCTGTAAAAATAGTTGGTATGATTCATGGAGTATTATTTATTATATTTTGTATATTTCTAGTATTAGCTTGGAATGAATCAAAGTGGTCACATAAAGAAAATATCATATTTTTTATAGCTTCATTAGTACCATTTGGAACCTTTTTTACAAAAAGTAAAATTAAAGCTTATGAATAAAAAAAGCTTTAATTTGCTAGAATTACAAATATTTAGTAAATAAGGATTTTTTTTATGATTGCTGGAATGTTTGAACAAGAATTTGTTGCATATATAATTTTTGGATTAATTTTAAACTTTTTATTTTCTATATTATTTGGTCTTTATTTAACAAAAAATATTGGCCTAGAAGAGATGATGAGATCAAAAGGTGAAAAACAACAATCTATTTTAATAAGCTTAAGTCTTTTTATTCCATACGCAAAAATGGCAATAACACTTTATAGAGTGGCAATTTTACAAATTTATTTTTTGAATAAAGGATATTCTCATAAAGAGTTTTGGATATATATTACTCATGCTCAAAAACAAAACTAACCTATGATACCTTATCATGTTATAATAAAATCATGAAAGACTACAAATTAAAACTAATTCTTAGCATATTAGCTGGTATTGTATTTTCCTTTATGTTTATAATACTAGCATTTGCACTTCCTGTAGAAAAAGAACAAACAATATTAAAAGCAAATAAAAATTTACTTGAGAAAATTTCTGATAACTTAAAAAAATAGACTAAAGAGTCTTTTTTAATTTCATAAGACAAAGAGCATCATACCCATATTCAGGGTTTAGTTTAAAAGCACATGCTTGTAACGCTCTTGCACAATCCTCTAAGTGATTTAAATCATGATGCTGTGTCATTAAATCATTCAATAATATTTGAGCATCTTTTATATGTAAATTTTTAACTACACCTAAATTTTTATGTGCTAACTCATGTAGCTGTATAAGTATAATTTTCTTTTCATTATAGTTTTGTTTTCGAAGATTTAATATTAAATCTTCGAAAATATCGTTAGCTTTAAAAATTTGAGAAATGTAATCCTCAACTAATTGAATAATAAACTCTTCATCTAAACCAAGCTCATTTTTTGCTTCATTTAAACTATATTTATAGCTTGAAAAATCTAAATTGTTAAATCTACTTTTAAATACATCATTGCATACTTTTTGTGCATAATCTAATGTAATTTCTATCTTTTTTTCTTTTGAAAGATTTGAATCAATTTTTAATTTATCAAACATTATATTCCTGCTAGCTTAGTTTACTTTAAAATAACACATATAAAATCTTTATCTCATTAAAATCAAATTGTAATAATTAATCTTATAGATAAGTGCTACTAAAGCACTCATCTATTTATAACCTTAGATAGCCTTAGTCATTATTCTATTTAAACGAGATATAAATTCTGCTGTATTGTCTAACTCTCTGCCATCAAATAATTTTGCTTGATCTAGTAAAACATGAGCAGCGTCATTTATTAAATTTTGATCAGCAGAATCTTTTAACTTAATTAAAAGTTCATGATTAGGGTTTATTTGTAATATTGGAGCTGGAGCTGGCATTCCTGAATCTTGCCCCATTTGCTTCATCATTTGAGCCATCATATAAGCTTGGTCTTCTTTATCTTCTTTTAATTTTACTGGAGAATCAACTAAATCTGAAGTAGTTTCAACTGATTTAACTGCTTCACCTAAAGCATCTTTAAATTCTTTTGCTAAACCTTCGTAAGTTTTTGCAACTTGTTCTTCTTGTTTTTTGTCTTCTTCGCTCTCCTCAAATTTAGCATCTTCTGCTTGTACTAGTTTATATTCTTTATACTCTGTAACCATTGGGAAAATAATAGTATCTACCTCTTCATTAAGAATTAAAACATCAATACCTTTAACTTTAAAACGCTCTAATGCAGGAGATGATTTCAACATTGCTAAAGATGTTTTACCAGTAATATAATAAATTTCTTTCTTCTCTTCATCTACATTTTTAACAAAATCTTCAATCATAACTGTTTCATCAGAGTTAAGAGTGTTAAACTTCATAAGCTCTAAAATCTTCTCACGATTGTCAAAGTCATTGTAAAGACCCTCTTTAAGTACATTTCCAAACTCTGCGTAAAATTTATCATATTTTTCTTTATCTTTTTTAGCCATTTTTGACAATTCTGAGAGAACTTTTTTAACAGATGTTTTTTTAATTTTATCCA
>JAKISX010000007.1 GCA_021648405.1 Sulfurimonas sp.
AAAAAAAAAGAAAAATAAAATAAAAAAGATAACAAATAAAAATATAAAAAAAAAGAAAAAAAAAAGAAAAATGATAACGAATAACAATATAAAAAAAAAGAAAAATAAAAGATAAATGATAACGATTATCAATATAAAAAAAAAGAAAAATAAAAGATAAATGATAACGATTATCAATATAAAATAGAATAACGATTAGTTGGCGATATCAAAGGCTATATTTAATTAATTAATGATATAGTGATGCTCAAAAAACTAAGAACCAAAGGTGGCTAAAACTAAAAAAGGAAAAAAATGAAATTACCAATAAACTATGATAAATCACATTGGACAACAAGAAGAGAGGCTCGGCTACAATATATATCTGATCAAAACAATATATGCATACACTGTGGTTCTTCTCTAGATCGAGATCCATCTGAAGAGGTAAATAAGATGAAAATAAATAAAAATCTATTTCCAAAGGGAATGTTTGATTATCCAATACATTTGCATCATGACAGAACCACAGGTATGAGCATTGGTGCGGTACATGCAAAGTGTAATGCTGTATTGTGGCAATATCATGGAGAGTGAATATACTTCTTCATTAGACTCACTAAGAACCAGAATTACACCGCTGGTTCTTAGTGAGTCTAATCAGCTCTGCACTTTTAGTGCAATATGTAAAATGTGATAAATTGATTAACTATCACAAAAAAATTAAATATTAGTAGAAAAGCACTAAAGCTTTATGATGCTAAGAAAGGAAATATTATGGCAGAGAAGACATTAATTATGGCTACATCTGGTAGTGGAAAGACAACATCGTTGCGAAATCTAAATCTAGATGAAGTTATGGTAATCCAACCCATTAACAAGAGACTTCCATTTCCGTCTGGAAAAGATTGGAAGTTATGGGATAAAGATTCACTAACTGGATCTAGATTCATTACTAGAGATTTGCATAAAATGAAACCATTTATGAAAAAGATGGTAGATGTTGGAAAGAAGATTATTGTAATAGATGATTTTGTCTACTGTATAGCTGGACAAGTTATGGACCAGATAGATGAGGTAGGTTTTGACAAATGGAATCAATTAGCTAAAGATGTTCATTCATTAATGGAATTTATTGACATGCTACCAGAAGATGTTAGAGTTTATGTACTTACTCATACTGAGGAAGATTCAAATGGAAACATTAAGATGAAGACAGCTGGAAAGCTTATAGATAATCTTCTAACACCAGAGGGTATGTTTACTACTGTTCTTGGAGCTACATTTACAGATGGAAAATACAAATTCAAAACCCAAAAGGAACGGAATTCTGAACCATACAAGTCACCAATGGGAATGTTCAAAGATGTTCTTATTGATAATGATCTAAAAGTAATAGATGACATACAAGTCAAATATTATGGCATAACAAATGAAAAAAAGGAAAGTTAAATGAAAATTACTTTAGACACTGAAGAACTTATTTCTTTAGTATCCCAACATATGAAATCACTAGGACTTGTAGGTGATTATAAAATTACATTCAACAAGAGAAATCAAAACAATGTAGATACTTATATAGAAATATTGGACACAAGTTGCTCAAAAAATGAGCCAAAAGAACATGATCGTTGTGAAAATGATTCATCAACAAATAAAGAGTCGCATATAGACTCTTTAATTAAATAAAAGGAATATAAAATGTTAGCAGATTTAATAGGAACTAGTAAAGAAACACTAGATAACGCAACTGGAGAAGTTGGAAAAGAATTCGTTCCACTAAAGGCAGGAATTTACAAAGGTAAGATTAAGAGTATCCAAGTTTATGTTAATTCATTCGGCTCAAACGCTATGAGATACACTTGTGTAGTTACAGATGAAGACAAAATAGAGAGAGAAATCACACACATTGGAGATATAAACTCAAAACTTAAGGGTGATGAGGATAACAAAGGCTATGCTAATAGATTTAACCAATACATGTATGCTAGTAATACATCTGAAGGAAACATATCTAGAAAAGAAAAAGTTGGAAAATTAAATTCTTTTGGAAAAGAATATGAGTTTGATGCAATTTTAGGTATGAACGATAAGCCTGTCATAGTAGAAGTTTTACTTCGCAACGATACTAACAAGGCTGAAGGACAACCATTTAAATATTCTAATTCAATTGCAAATGTTTTAGCACCTGATGGAACAGATGCATCTGGAGAAGATAAGGCTACTGACTTTGCTGCAAAATGTGAAAAAACACCAGTATCAGATTATGCTGGATATATTAAAAATAATGTGAAAACTTCTACAGCTAGTAATGAGCAAAAAGTTGCTGCAGATCAACAAGACTTTTAGGAATACATATGAGCATCTCCATAAAAGGAGATCTGCTCTTTGAGACAATAGTTCCACTTACCAAATTTAAGAGCAGATCTAAAAAAACTGGTAAAGTTACAGAACAACTTTGCACATTAAATAATTTTTCTAGATGGGGTAGATGGGCAAAAAAAGATATAAAAAATCAATATAAGAAATTATTGCGTGAATTTTTTATACCAGAAACAAAGTCTGAACCACTAGATAAAATTACTATTGAGTTTTCAATATTAAGGCACAATAAAAGAAAAGTAGACATAGATGGATTAATTTATAATATAAAGTTCATTCTAGATCTGCTTCAAGAAATGAAATGGATATCTGATGATGATCAAGTGACATCGATCTTGAAGCCATCAACATATACAAAAAATATAGCAGAGACCCAATTTAAAATTAGAGCATATAAATAACTCTATAGAATTAAGTGTGTTTATAACTTGGTTCTATTAGGATTATAAATAAAATAGGAGAATTACTATCAGCACACATAAAGCAAAAAAACTCAAAGAATACATATCTTTATTAGAAACAATACTGGAGAAGCATGGAGATTTAGAGTTATGTTACTATAACGATGAAAAGCGAGATTTTTTCGAGAAAATAGTCTTCGATCCTCTAGCAGTAAGACTAAAAGACAATAAAATTTACAATAAAAAAAACAACAAAGTTAATGCAATTTGCATAAATTAAATAATATCACAAAACAATATAAAACAGGAACAAATAAATGTCATTAACACAAGAACAACAAGGAGCCGTTGATTTATTCAATAAACCAGATACAAAACTTTTGCTAATAGATGCATGTGCTGGAAGTGGAAAATCATTTACTCTTTTGGATATTGCAAGATCAAAAAATATTAAATCTGGGCTATGTATAGTATATAATAAATCAGTATCAGATGAAAATAAATTACATTTTCCAGATACTTTCAAAAGTTCAACAATTCACAGTCTGGCATATCGAAACACTGTGATCCCGTTTAAACTTAAAGTAGGATTTTTCAACGCAAGAGACATCAAAGATAGGATTAAGTGGGAATATAAAGTAATTGTGGTGGACACATTAAGAAGATTTTGTCTATCTGCATATCTTAAAATAGACGAATATGCAAAAGAAAATGAAACAATTCCGTTAGTCTCAAAGCTCGTAACAAAATACATAAAAATGATGAAAGATGGAGAAATAGATGTTACCCATGAATTTTATATGAAGTTCTTTCATATGCTTTTGGCTAATAAGATTATTAAGCCAAAAGAAATAGATGTGCTAATGCTAGATGAGTGTCAAGATAGCTTTGCTTGTACGATTGAGATATTTAAATTAATACCAGCTAAGAAAAAAATAGCAGTAGGTGACCACGAACAAGCAATATATTCATTTAATCATTGCGTAAATGGTTTCAATATGCTTTGCTCAGAACCAGGAGTGAGATATGCTAATCTAAATAGAACTTTTAGAGTAAATATTAGCGACTCTAAGGTCATAGAAAAGTTTATGCAAAAATATCTTAATAATTCTAATTATACTTTTAAAGGCAATACTCATAGTGATACATCTATAAAGAGCAGAGCATTCTTAACAAAGACCAATGCTTCGCTTGTAGGCAAAATGATAGACCTTATGGAAGCTGGGCAAGGGTTTAACCTTTTAAGACCTCCTGTTGCTATATTTGAGCTTCCTATGATACTTTTAGGATTAAAGAAAGATGGATTTATAAATAATCCAGAATTTAGACATCTACAAGACGATACAAACATTTGGCATAAAACAAAATCTATACAATTGGAATTCACTACTCCTATCAAATATATATTACATCTAAACTCATCTGATGTAGCTATTAAAGCTGCGATTAGAATTATAATAAAGTATGGAAGTGAAAAGATTTTTAATGCATTCGAGTATGCCAAAGATCATTACGGAGAAAAAAATCACGAATGGACTTTAAGTACAGTGTTTACATCAAAGGGCTTTACATTTGATTATGTAGAGATAGCAGATGATATGAATGCTGCATTTTTTAAAGCAGTAAAAGAGAGAAAGAAGAAAAAAATGAAAGAAGACAAATTTAATGATATATTATATCAAGCATATGTTATATCAACAAGACATAAACATAAATTAGTTAATGCAAAATTCTTATATGATGACTGCATAGAACCAGAGGAGATAATTATATGAAACTAGCTACAGAAGATATTATGTTTGAAGATGAGCCGCACCAAGAGACTACAGAGAATTTAATAGATGATTTTTTTGATGAACAAAATTCATCGGTAACCGAAATGAATGATGACTACTACGAATACATGGATACATTAGAATGAAAGAAAACTATAACCCTGTGGTTCTGAAAAACTGTTATCCAGCATATAACAACAATTGCAATTTTTAGTAGAAATGATATTTCACTTCATAAATAAATTCCTATTCTTGGAAGATTAAGCGTCCAGCTTTTTAAACTATATCTTTATTAGATATAGTTTAATAGATAAATCGCGTAAAAGTGCCATTTTGGCAGTACCATAAGTGCCAATTTGGCATACCATAAGTGCCAATTTGGCATATGGGTAATGCCAATTTGGCATCTTTACGTATAACTGCCAAAATGGCACTTATGGTGTTTCACGGAGTTTGCTAGCTATTTGTAGCGTGCACATTAAATATAATAAAATAAAATATTTTGCAAAGGAACAACCATCGTATGAACTCAACAAATCAAGAAATCAATATGCCTCTTAACGGTTGGCAGAATATAGGGAAAGTGTTCACTTGGACAACAGGAACATCTCTTTCTGGTTCTGAATTGATTTTGTATATGATGATAGTTAGGATTACTGTTGGATACTCACAATACACTAGTGAACCTATATCAATTAGTAATCTATCAAAACTTTCTAAATTATCTAAAAGAACAATATTTCGTTCTTTAAAGTTATTATTTGATAGAAACTATATATTCAAAGTAGCTACAAATTACAATGTTACATTTGATGGAAAGCTTCCATACTCATATCAATTGAATATGAAATTAGAAAAATTTCCAAATCTAGGGAGACTATATAGTCAAATCGATTCAAAATGTAATAATATAAAAATTGATTCAGAGACTGAATCTGAAATAAAACTAGATGGACTATCTGCAACAGATAGAGAACTAGCACAAAAACACAATAGAAAATTAGCTAAAAATAATCAAAAAAATATTGTATTTTAACAGAATTTGGCATTCTTATTAAATTAGATATTAGTCCAAATTAATTCAGGTCATAAGACCACAAAAGGAAATTTATGAAAAACATAAATAAGAAAGATCTATCTGCTCTATCTGGAGTATCAGTTGAAAATATTGAGGCGATATTCACTCATATAGCTTTAGCAATTTCAAAAAAAGACAATGTATTTGTTTCAAGTTTTGGTACATTTTCATCTGTTATACAAAAAGGAAGATCTGGAACGATTCCAGGTACAGATAAGAAATACTCAACTAATGACAAGATGGTTCCAAAATTCAAAGCGGCTAAAGGTCTGAAAGATTTCATATCAAAATAATATTAATTAATTGATAAGTATGGATGAGATATACTTCTCGTCCGCTTCCAGAAAGGAACCAAAAAATGACAGTTACGAAACGAAATGGAAATCTTGAAACATTAGATATTTCAAAAATTACAGAATCCCTCACTTGGGCTAAAAATAGAGACAAATTAACAAGTATATCTATATCAGATATTGAAGTAGCTTCAAATTTGCATTTTTATGACAAGAT
Organism: Sulfurimonas sp.; assembly: GCA_021648405.1. Classification (GTDB taxonomy): domain Bacteria; phylum Campylobacterota; class Campylobacteria; order Campylobacterales; family Sulfurimonadaceae; genus Sulfurimonas. Next base: position 6,126 of record JAKISX010000007.1, read on the forward strand.
GGAAACTGCCGAAATTCATGACATAATGATCTCGGTTGTAAAGAGTCTTTCATCTTTGCGAACAATGGACATGGACACACTAGCAAGAAATCTTATTTTACAAAAAGTATATAAAGAAACTTATAATTGTATAAAGCCATATACTCTTCATGAAATTATTAAAATTAATACAAAACTTAAGATATACAACTCTAAATTGCTTTCTAAATTTAATGAAAAAGAAATGAGTCTACTGGATGCACATATCGATCATAGTAGAGATTTTACATTTTCTACGGCTGGATTAGAGCAACTTGTAAATAAGTATATTATTAAATCAAAAGATGGTTTAATGTTGGAATCTCCACAGGCAATGTATATGGCTATATCTATGGATGTATTTAGAGATTATCCAAATAGAATATATTGGATAAAATTTTTATATGATGCGTTGTCTACATTTAAAATTAGTTTTCCAACACCAATGATGAAAGCACTACGGACAAAATCTACAGACTATGCTTCATGTATAGCAATCATGCTTGGAGACAGTATTGACTCATGGACAGCTGGTAAGTCAGCAATCATGAAACATACTGTAGCGTCAGCAGGAATTGGAGTTGATATATCATCAGTAGCATCAATTAACGATAATGTTAAAAATGGCTTAATAAAACACTCTGGAAAAATTCCATTATTAAGAGCAATTGATGCGGACATTCAAACAAGCTCTCAAAATGGTCGCAGAGGTCAAGCAGTATCGTTTATAAACTTTTTTGATCCAGAGATAGAGTCAATATTGGCACTTAAGTCTCCAAGAACAGCATCAGATTTGAGAATAAACGATATGAAGTATACGATTAAGATGAATGAACTATTGTATTCAAGAGCCAATGAAAACAAATATATTTCTTTATTTTCGTCTAGGAAACAAAAACATCTAGTATCGTTATTCGATTCAAAAAATACAAATGCTTTCATTGATGAATATGAAAGGCTTGAGGAAGCTGGACTTGAAGATGGAAAAATTCTGGCTCAAGAGTTTTTTAATATATTTACATCAGAAAGATTTGAAAATGGAATATACTACATAATGAATATGGATGAGTCAAACAACAATTCAGCATATAAAGAGGGAATATCACAAAGTAATATTTGTCTTGAATTTATGTCGCCTACTAAGCCAGTTATCTCTGGTTCTGAGGAGCCTGATATAGGAGTTTGTATACTTACTAACATAAATCAAGGAACTGTATCTATAGAAGAGCTCTCGTTATGCACAGAGCTCGTAGTTAGAGCACTTAATAATATTGTACATCGTCAAATACATCCAACTGCACAAGCAAATGCTTTCGTTAGAGACTATACATCATTAGGTATAGGATTTGCAAATCATGCATATTTTGTAGCTAAAACTAAATCTAGATTTGGTTCACAAATAGCTATGGATGCACATAATGAGTGGATGGAACACTTTCAATATGGATTGATTAAAGCTTCGGTGCAGGTGGCTAAAGAATATTATCCAGCACCAAGATTTGATTATACAACTTATTCAAATGGAATTATGCCAATTGATAGATATAATAAACATGTAGATGAATTTGTTGCGAATAATACAACATTAAACTGGAAGAGCCTTAGGCTTAATGTTAAGAGACATGGAATGGCTAACTGTGCTTTAAGCATGGTTCCACCATCAGAAACATCATCCGTAATAGGCAATATGACATCTGGTATGGAACCGATAAAAAACTTAGTTACAGTCAAAGGAAGCAAAACTAACATTATAAATCAATTTGCTCCAGAAGCTATTAAATTGTCACAATATTATGATTTTGCATTTGATAGAAAGATAACTAAAGATTATTTAAAACATGTAGCAATAACACAAAAGTGGATAGATTTGAGTATAAGTACTCAAACATTTTATAATCCAGAATTATATGAAAATGAAAAAGTTTCACAAAGAGAATTGATAGAAGATATATTCTTTGCAAAATATTATGGGATCAAAACTATGTATTACAACAACACTAAATCATCAGATGATGAAATAGACATTGCTCAGAACCAAGGGTGCAGTAGCGGAGGATGTGAAGTATGAATTATTCATTATTCTGTGAAGAACAAATTGATTTTCACAATGAACCATTATTTTTTGGTTCGGGAAGAAATGTTGCAAGATTAGACTTGCCAGTTGAACAATGGATTCAAAAACAGACAGACAACGCACTTGGAAGAACTTGGTTTAAACATTAAGCCACGCTAAGTAGAAATACTTAGATGATAACCTTATTAATTGCTGGAAACTCTTTAGAGCCTAAACTACCAAAGTGTAACAATGTTTAGGATTAGACAATCAGCAGCGAGACTAATAATTATAATTATTAGTCCGTTCAACGACTATCGAAAGCACACGGAAGTGGAAGCGAGTAGAGTAGAGCCAAGTGGCTCGAAACATAAGGCATCTTATCAGTTTTATACTGGAGATGAAGATATAGTCTAGTCTATATGGAGACATATAGTTGAGTTAAAAGCTCAGATTTTTATATAACGAATAAAAATTGAATATAAACGTTAAACACGATTTTAGCTATCTTCAAGATGCAAAAGATTTTGATGAATTATTGTCAAAATTGCAAGAATTATATTTAGCAAACTTAAAATTTCAAACAGTATTAGACTCTGCTGCCACAAGAACTGTACTTGAAGTTTTTAAACCAATTACGACTAACCCTCAACTAGAGGAATGGTGGACGGTGCATGGATTTCAAGAAGCAATTCATTCGGCTAGTTATGCAGAATTAATTAAAGCCTTGCCATTAAATGCTACAAAAGTTTTTGATGATATTATGATAAATGAAGACATATTGTCAAGAGCAAGAGAGATTGTTGGACGCTTTGACGATACTGTAAAATGGAATGCTATTATGATTACAGATTCATTTACAGATGATAAATCTGTAATACCGTATTGTATAGATAGCCACAAAAAATCACTAGTTTTTAGTCTATATGCATTGAACATTCTAGAAGCTGGATTATTCCAAACCAGCTTCATAACAACATTCGCATTTGCAGAAAATGGGACTATGGAGTCATCTGGAAAATCTATGTCTAAAATAGCTCAAGATGAAATAAACCATAAAGCCATGACTCAGCATCTTATCAATAGAATGAAAGTTGATCCAAATTGGAAATATATTTTTGAAGAAAATTATATAGAAATTATAAAAATGTATAAATCAGCATATGAGGCAGATTTCCTATGGATAGACTATATATTTAGAGATGGTGCAAGATTACTTGGATTGAACGCGGAAATATTGAAAGAGTATGCACAGTGGAACATTCACAGGGCTATGTCATCAATAGGGCTAGAACCATTTGTAGATAAAGTTACTAATAATCCATGTCAATGGTCAGAGAAGTATACTAAGACATCTAATCTTCAGGTAGCACTGAATGAATCAGATGGGATTAATTATCTACTAGGAAAACTAAATAAAAACATCACTCAAGAAGAATGGAAAGAGATGAAAATATGACAGAAGAACATCCGTTAATTAATACAGATTCTAGTCACTATATGAATACTGGAAGTAATTCTATAGAGCTATTAGAGCTAATGTATTCAAGAGAAGAACTAATGGCATGGTGCAAAATTAGTGCAATGAAATATAGATTAAGAATAGGCAACAAAGACACTCCTGAAAAGGAAATAAAGAAGATAAAGACATTCGAATCGTACTGGCAACACTTATCTTCATTAAACTAGATGATAGCACTGGCTATCTTACATTTTACAAAAAAAAAGGACATATTATGAGCAAAGAAGAAAATAAATACACAGAGATGACAAAGAAAGATATATTTAATTGTGATGCTGGAGCAGCTTCTCCATCAGAGTACATTGAAGCACACAATGATAGTAATGGTATCAACAACTACAAAGAGCGTAAAGTCAATCATTCACTAGGTGAAGTAAAAACTCTTTTGATTGATGAAATTCATAGATCTATTGTAAATAAAAATGCAAATATGCTTCCAATCTTGGCAGATGTACTTTGCAAAATACAAACAATCAAATAATGAGACCTGATATAGATTTAATCCAGTCTGTATATAACTGGAACCTAAAAGCAGGGCTTCTTAACACTCCATATTCAGATGCAAATGAATCAAAATTTCCTATAGAGGAAGCTTTAGAGGGCTTTAGAACTGATAAGATTGCGGGTCAATTAAATATTGATATAGACTCAAACCCAAAAGAAATATCTAGACAAATTATAGGTCTTATTGATGGCAGTGAAGATTTATCTGATACGGATAGATTCGATAAGCATCTAGATATCATAGTTTATTCTTTTGGTTCATTGTTCAAGCTTGGTCTATCACCAGAACAGGCGATAAATGGACTTGTAGCTGTAATGGATGCAAACTCTAAGAAGTTAGAGTCAAAAATTGATTCTCATGGCAAATTAGGAAAACCAGCAGATTTTGTTGGACCAGAAAAAGAACTTGAAAAAATATTAAAAGAACGAGAGAGGTAGCTTGATATGGGTAGCTTTCTCAAAGCAATAGGTTTAGTTTTTTCAATACTTGTATTCATAGTAATGGTAATAGCATTTATCTACATATCATATATTTTAATGATTGGGCTAGTTATAATATTTTTAATATTTATTTTATATCATATAATAAAAGTATTTAACGAGGATTAACGAATGGAAATATTAATTTTTGGACTCATTGCAGCATTTAATATGCTAATCATAATAATCAAGTTAAGGATGAATAGATATGCAGATGCAGGACTGGATGTTTCAATTTTCATAATATTAAACTATATAGCATCTGGAACATTAACTGGCATGATGATAGCAACAATAGCGTCACTAGTGGTAAGTATATTTTTATACTTTTCTCCACCTTAATAAAAAAATAGAAAGGAGAATTATATTGAAAAATAAAGATGAAGAAATCGCTGAAAAAATAGAAAAAGTATGCTCAAAACTGGTATCAGTAACTGGCAATAAAATTGAAAAACTAATTGCAAAATTTGAAATTTATTTAGATTCCAAGTTAAAATCTAAATAAAATTTCTGCAGTTGATGGAGGCAGGATATGATTTTCGGTTCCATCAAATGCAACATCAAACGGACTTTTAAACATATAATCATAATTTTTTTCAAAGAAACTTGATTCACTTGGATTTGGTGCATCAAGTAATAGGGACATAGCCAATATCGAAGACGGTCTGTCCTTTAAGTTTCTTATAAGAGATTTATTAGAACCAAGGAAGTATGGCATAAACCACGATAAGCCAACTGAATTCATCCATCTAAAAACAGTAGGCATCAATCTATTATAATTTATAAATTCATCAAGAACCATTTTTATGGCAATTTTTTTATCAATACCGCTTTCTTCCGTTAAATATTGATATCTACTAGCCCTAGCAACGAAGTCACTATATTGAACACCCATCATCATCATCTTAAAAATACTAGTTGATTCAGTCATATATAAAACACTAGCACCATCTTTTAATATTTGAGGAGTTTTGTCAACTATGCCTTTAACTAGATCACTCTCTCCAATAAACTTCTCTATCTTACTACTTGCAGTCAAGTCTGTATCATGAATATCCTCTACAACTGTTGTAAACAGTCCAGCTTTCATCAAATCATGCACAAGCATAGATTCCATTTCTCTATTTAATTCTCTTATTTTTATTTTAAAATCAAATTTTTCTTTATTATTCAACAATGCAGTAGTTATCTTTATATTTAACGAATCTACTTCTCTCTTCTTCTCAAGATATAGTTTTGTGTCACGAAACATTTTTAATTGATTCGCCGCTACAGTCCATGGCATCTGACCACTAAGTGTAATTGTGTAATTAATATTAGATATTAGATTGTCTATGATAACCTTTGGAGTCTTTATTACAATATCAACCTTTTGTATACTAACTATTTCTGACCATATTTCCCCAACTAATGCAGCACTATTAGCAATCATGCTTCCAATTTCTGTCTCTCGTAATTTTGACGAAATAGTTTTGCCAGCATATGGTATTCTAAGATTCAAAAGACTTGGAGATCTAGCCCCAACATACATACCAGCCAAATCTCTTCTTATAGCTATAAACCTTTGACCTTTTTTTCTGCGTACAATTCTGCTTCTGATATTATTTGGTAAATTTTTTAACAATTCTTCAGAGTATCTTTTTTCAGTCTCCCCCTTGGTTCTGGCGTCTATGCCAATTTCTATATAACCAGCATCTCCCCTCGTATAATTTTTCATATCATTTTGGATGGAAACATACACTTCATTATTAAGCACAGTCGCTTCTTCTTTTTCATTTATTTCAGCAACCATTTTGCCCAATAGAATTGGTGCTTTATTGTCTTGTTTCATTGCTTTTGCATATGTTTTCTTATCTATACTTACAGCATAGTCTGATATATTTTTATTACCAATTTTAACATAACCGTCTAATGTAGGCATTACAATAGATTTCATTTGTTCATACGAATTATTTAATGCATACCTTTTAATAACTTTAACTCGTATTTCGTTAGATACGCTTGAAACTGGAGAACCCATTACTGTGTTCAATTTTTTTGCTTCATTTATTTTTGCTAACGCTTGTTTGCTAAACGAATTCATTCCCATTATAGAACTTGTGTATAAAAACATTTTACTAACATGAGTTGGTCCAACAAGTCTATATCCTTTTTTCTTCATTTCTTTTATTGTTTTTTTGTCACCATTGTTTATAAGACTATGCATATTATCTTCTCTAGTGTCTTTTGTTTCTCCCTTTATTGGAAGTACTCCAGTCTTATATTCAAGTGCATGCTTAACAGATTTATGAACATACATTTTATGCACAGCAAGTGTAACATCAAGTTTTCCTTTTATTTTAGAAACTATATCTCTGTCATTCTTGTCTGTTCTTTTTAAAGCTTCTAGACTAGCTAGTCTATCAACTATGCTTCTAAGTTCTATAAATAAATCTTTATCAAAAAATCTTGTTTTGTCTTTGAGTTCTAAATTTTTCATGGATACTATATCGTGTGCGTTATTCTGTATTGAGCTTCCACCTAGCCCAGTAGCCATCTTATGTCCAAGACCCATAGTTTGACTTTTGAAATAATTAGATGCCTCTGTGTCGTCTATCAGACTGTCTATATTGTTGCGTTCTATTTCTATGTTTTTCTCAATTTCAGAATCGCTCGATATCATATTTTTTATTTCGTCGATTGAATACGTATCTGTTAATGACTGCAAGTCTGCTTCGACAATAACGCTAGATACTGCAGTCTGCTCTTCTTTACTAACATCCTTACCTAAATCATTTTTTATTTCTCCACCTATGGCAACTATAGTATTACTTCTATTACTGTCTATCTTTTTATTTATTAGTCCAAATTTTTCGACCTTTATCGACTCGTTATCATCTTGTCCAAAGAAATTTACTAGTGTCATTATGCTTCCCTCTGGTGCAAACAGCCAACCAAGACCCAACCAGTCATTCTCCCCATCCATAATTTGACTCAACTCAGTCATTGTTTCATTTCTAGCTAATTTTTGTCTCTTACCTAGCCATGGATTAGTTAACTTTAAAATATTTTTTGTTGTGCCAAGATATTGTCCAACTATATTATCTTTATTTGATTCGACAACAAGATCAGATGCGGAACTCAATGCAGAACCAGCTTTGTTTACGGCATTAACAATTGCAGAATCTACAGAGACCCTAGCATTCGAAACGTATTCTCCTATTTTACCAGAAACACTTGCGTCTTTTGAAGTTCTTACATTGTGTTGCCACATCTCATTAACTATCCACAATAATTTTTCTTCCCCATCTAGCCCACTGCTCTTTGAAACCATTGATCTTATTGTTTCAAAAATCAATACAACCATATTAGATATCATCTGGAATACAGTATCATTCCTCTCGCTGGTTCTTTCAGTATTCATTTTCATCTTACTAAGTAGATTTTGAACTCTTTCGTTTGTCATTCCAAGTGCGATAAATTCAGATATGCCATCTTTATTATCAAACATTTTCTCCCACTGAAGTTGTGCAGCATCTGTTTTACCATCAACAACTAATTGTTCAACTGTAATTGACTTCTTAGCTAATGCATATAGTTTGTTAAGTTCATTTATTTGTGTGGACAACGCACCTCTCTTATGCTGTCTGGCGAATTCAACACTCATATGTATAAGTTCATGCATATAGACTTCTGCACCACTCATATCGCTACTTACTGACGAATCGCTGTCTGCCAAGTCTAGTACTATTTTTTTATCGTTTATTACTTGTGCTATACCTTTATTTTCTTTTGCTTTTTTATTTATATATATCTTAAATTCTTCAAATACTGGTGTTGTGTTATCAACTATGGAACCTAACAGCTTTCTAAGTTTTTTAGTATGGCTACTATTGACTCCGTCATTCTTAACTATTAAATCAAATAAAGAAAGTGCTTCTTTTGGATTTTTCCATATCTCGTTAACTATCTCTTCATGCTCAACGCCTTGCTTTATAGTTGAATCACTAGATCTAAATAGATTCTCAGACTCTAGCTTGTTTATACTTTCATCAACAAACTCTCTGCTTGCATCAATTCTTCCATCTATGTTATTCATTACCTCTATATTTACAAACTGACCACTAGATGTTTTCTTGCTTCTTTGAGAACCATTTATGAATGCATATTTAGTTCCATCGCTAAGACCTATTTCGTACCCATTGTCTAATCTACTTACGCCAAGTATCTTTCTTCTAACTTTATTTTTTCCACCATTATAGTTGACCAAGACTGTACCGCTTGTGTTATAGAGATGAAAGGCAAATACATCAAGTGCTTTGCCACTCATGCCATCTGATACGATTGGTGCAAAAACATTATTCATAACATCATCTTCAATATCTGTCTCACTTAATATTTTATTTGTTATGGATTTTTCTTCTATCATATTATCCCAAATAAGTTTTTTATCATTAATTGAACAACTCATATTTTACAATTCTCCATCATTTCTTTTAGTTTCTTTTTCAGCATATTATTCTGCATAACTTGCGTATCTTTATCAATTTTTTTATCTGTAGTCTTTTGTTGCATATCTATCATCTTGCTTATTTCGTTTATTGCACGATATGATATATTCTTTGGTTCCAAGACTATATTAACATCATTGAATGCCAATCTTAAAATATCTTGCATAATGATTAGTATATCAGAACCAAGTTTAGAAAGACTTGACCTACCAGCTTTAGCTGAATTTAAATATCTTACCAATTTAGGATTAGTAATTATTTCTGTAGAAAATTCAAATATATCAAGCTTCCAATTGTTACCAATCTTCTCATCATTACCCTCTTTTTTTGCATATTTAAGTGCTAATTCGTAGAGTCTATTCAGTTTTTTAACAGATGCATTATTTGGGTTATTATGTATAAAAGATTTTGTTAAAACATGACCAGCTTCATGAAGAACAATATTTCTCAATTCCATTTCTTTAGATAAAGTTTTGAGTTCATTCAATACATCTGACTTCACAATGTCTTTTCCATCAAATTCTTTAATAATTTTTATCCCGTTTTCTATATTATTAAACATATCTATGATGTCATTATTGTAGACGCTTCTGTCCTTTTCATTAGTTTTAATTGATACCTTGTAGTGCTTATCTATTCTTCTTAGTTGTGACTTAAGTTCTGCTATTTTAGTATTCTTAACAATAGATACAAGCTTGCCCATATCTTTTGTACTATCAAGTATTTCTTTTGAAGCATTTATGTCGATTACTGTTATTTTATTATCAAGTACATAGCCTAGGTTATGCCTTGCAATATCTTCCCCTGTGAACATTGCAGACCATAATGCAAGTAAAGGACTTTCTTTTTTTACACCAGCACCAGTTACAGCAGACAGTTTTCCGAAAATTAAATCATTATATTTATTTTTTATTTTCTTCATCTCTGAAATTCTCTTCTCTCTAGTTGTTTCTCTAGTTGTTTCTCTAGTTGTTTCTCTAGTTGTTTCACTAGTTGTTTCACTAGTTGTTTCAATTCCACTTATATATTCTGTTGAACTTGGTCCACCAAAGTTTGAGACTGTTAGCCTTCTTTCGCCATTTGCACCATAAAGTTCAACTCTTCCATCAGATACTTGCTTGTTTTTATCTTGCATATCTAGCAGTATGTCATAAGCAGTTAAAGTTTCATTGTCGCCGTCTCTATATACTTCTATCTTTATTTGGTCGAGTTCTGCATCAGATAAATTATCAATAGTTTGCTCAAGAGAAACTAAAAATTCATTAACGAGATTGTAGTTCTTATTAACATCATATGCTGCTTTATTTAAAGATCTGATAGATTCTTTAAAATTATTGCCCAGAACCACAGCATCATGTATTCCAAGCATACCTCCATTAGATATTAGTTCGGAGATTATTGCTCCATCTATCCAGTGCATTGGCAGTACTGCACCCTTTGCATGTGCTTCATCAAATTCTCTAATCATATATTGTACACTCTGAGAAACATAGTTTTCGTCATTATTGTTTTTTATTAACAGTGATCCATTATCAACATAAGACGCACTAGTGTCCATTATCTTAGTATCTATTATAGACATTCCATTTGATCTTGATGAACTATTTGGACCTTTTACTAATGGGAACAGCTTCTCTAGACTTAAGATTATTCTATCTACTTCGCTTTGTGAAAGAGGACGACCAAGCTCACTTTCAAGTTTGTCAGATTCGCTTTTAAGTCTATTGATGAATCCATTAAACATAACCTTAGTGCTGTTGATTATTGATTCATTTATAGAACTAAGCTCTCCAAAGTCTTTATTCATGAATTTTTCAGTTTCTCTTCCGTATGTTGCATTTATTAATGAACTAACCTCTGCTAATAAACTTTTATTATTAACAAAAATTCTTTCGACTCCCTTGGTTCTTAGCTCGTCTTTAATTTGCTCTATATTTTCTTTATTTATTCCAAGATAATTTATGATATTTGAATCCATATCATATGCATCGTTTAATATACCAGATAAGATATTGATTGATAAATCATCAGATAGGTTGTTTCTGATTCTATTTATTGAAGCTCCGTATCCAAAAATCATAAATGGATATTTCATCATATTTCTACCAGAAGAAGTAACATCGCCATCTTCATCAAGAAGCAATGGTATAGCAGTTGAATTTAAATTCCAGTCTTCTTTCATTGACTGCAATGCTTGAGTTTTTCTATTGTCTACATCACCATCTCTATTATATACAACATCAAGATCGCTAGCACTACTTATACCAAGAACAAGTGTCTTGTATGAATCTATGATACTACCGTTGTGTATCATATCATTAACTCCAGTTTCAGAGCCTATATCATATGCAAAGATTCCTGTTTTTTCCATATAGTTTTCAAGATTATCTCCTAGAACTGGAGTTTGCATTAATTTATTTGCAAAACCAGATGTAATAGAATCATATTCAGAAACCATCGTTGAACTAAATGTAGTATTTCCAGAATCAATTGCATCTTTGTATTTCTTTAATGATGCTATTGACTGCATAGCATGACCAATGCTATCTATGTCGTCACTATTTTTTACTCTATCGATAATAATTTTTATATCTGTGTTTAAAATATCATCAGCAGCTTTAATTATTTCTTTAGTTGATATTTTATCAATACTTACTCCTAACCCTTGAGCCAATCCAAATTTGAAATAAATAAACTCTTCACTATTTATATCCCATTCATTTTCAGTAGATGCACTAGGTAGAACCAGCCATCTGTGTAATGTACTAGACTGTGGATTTATACCAGCACTATCTAGATTAAATCTACCATTTTCTGTAAACATCCAATTGAAAAATATCTTGTTATCTATTTCTTCAGATTTAATTCTATTATGCAAAACAATCAATTCGTCATATTCTTTTTCAAGTTCACGGTTCAAGCTAACTTGTGAATCAACCTCATCTAGTAGATATTTATTTGATTTTTCCATCTCATCAGTATTCTTGAAACCAACTTTCTTTAAATATAGAGTTCTGCCGTCTTCTCCAGAAAACATATCTGCAAATTCATCCATCGCATCGCTTACGACTTTGTATTCTTCTTTTTCCAAAGACTTAAGTGTCTCTTGGCTTTTTTCTGGTATTTTCCATAAGCTCACACGAAGCTTAGAGTAGTCTTTATCTTTATTATATGGAGAGAATATTTTATAATCTTTAGTTATTGGGTCTATATCAAGAGATGACTGTACTGCTTTTACAAGAACACTAAGATCTTTATATCTCTCAGTCATGGACTCAAGTGATGCAATCATTGGTATATTTGCTTTAACATTTAATTCTTTCTCATCAGGATATAAAGCATTCCAATCTTTTGATGATATTCTGCTATCATTTATATTCTGAATCATGCCAGATTCGTTCATATATGCTATGACAATCATTCCAGCATCTCCGATAATTTTATCAACAATTTCTCTTGGAACGTTTTCACTGTCTATCTTAATTCCTAAAGTTGACAATAAATTATTACCAAGACTGTGTGCTATTACTTTTCTAAAGCTTCCAGCTTCTTTTAATAAATTCATTTCTTCTGAACTGACCTGTGAGTCACTTACATACCCAAGCATTCTTGATATGTCTCTCTTGCTGTTGTATAGATTTTGACCAGCAGATGTGCTCAGCCATTCATCTCCAGTCATCTGCACTCCCATTGCTACAGTATCATTAACATTGCCATTTTTATCAAATAGTATGCCACTAAATGGACTGTCAAACAATTGCATCTCTGCGTTAATTGTAGTCTTGTCTTTGAAACTTTTTGTTTTTAATTTTATAGACCTCTCTATTGTAGCTTTAGCGGAACTGAAATGTTCAAGAAAAATATTCTTTACATTATCATCCATTAATTCGGCTAAATCTTCAACCTTAGCGGAGCCAATTATACTAGGAGAAGTTGTTATTATTTCTCTTATGTTTAATATCTGTTGATATCCGCTCTTGCTTTTTCTAAACTTTTTCTCAGATTTTAGTCCATTATTAATCGCGTCATCTATCATAACTGAACTAAATAATTTGCTACGCAATTTCTTTATTTCAACAGGCAATGATTCAAGCTTGGTTCTTCTAATGTTTTTTGATCTGCTAATATTATTTTTAATTTTATTTATTTGCATTATAATTGACATAGCCTTGGATGCAGCCTTAGAACCTGTGTCAATAGATGCATCACTAGAATCACTTTTAGTAAAATTATCTTTTATTGTTTTATATAAGTCTTTCTTTAATTCTCTGTTTCTTATTATCTCTTTTTCTGCAAATTTTAATTTATTTTCAAGAGATTTAATAGACTTACTAATCTCTCCCTTATCGTTTCCTTGTACAAATCTATAGACAATATTGTGAAGACCTTTTAGTGCTACCGCTAGCTTTGTCATACCTGCAACAATATCTTTGCTGTGCTTGTCTATAATAGACATCTCAGCATCAAGTTTTCCATCTATTAATAGTTGCTTCTCAACATCTTCTAGTCCAGATATCATCTCTTCTCTAGCATTAGTTATAGATGTATCAGATTCTTGTATTTTTTTAACTCTATTGCTTATTGTCTTATCTAGTTTTTTTGCAATTTCTTTTTTCTTCTCGCTAAGTGTTGATATTTGAGACTTAAGACTCTCTACTGAATTGATATTTTTTCTTATCGCATTATCAGCCTGCATTAGAGATTTTGCTACAGCACCATCAACAAATGAATTCAATAAACTTTTCTTTTCATCTAAATTGTTTTTGTATTTTTTAAGTAATTTATTTATTCTAATATTTATTATTTTTTTTCGTTCTCTATTCTTTGATAGTAATTGTAGGTCGCTATTTAGAGAACTTGTACTTGACTTAGCAATAAAATTATCATCTTTTTTCTCAACTTTGCCTACACTCCTCTGGTTCTGAGAAGCAATATTCGAGTCTTTTTGTTTTTTAGCAATGTCTTTTATAACTTTAGGGGAAGTTTTATTTTTTATATTTTTCTTTTTCTCTTTCTCAATACTCTTTCCTAATTCCTTGCCCATTTGATTATCTATGCTCTTGATTCTTGCAGCGTCTTCATCAAGTTCTGATAGTTGTTTTTTTATCTTTGATATTAAATCTAATTCATCACTTGTAGGTGTTTTTATTGAATTTAATTCATTTAGCTTATTACTTAACTTTTTTGTATCTACTGTTTTATCTATGGATACTGCTCTTTTTTTTGAGTCACGACTCTTCTTAGATTTAATTCTTTCTATACCAGCAATATTCTTGCTTATTGAATCTTTTAAGTCATCAATTGCAAGCTCTTCATATGCATTAAGATTATCTTTATTCTGTAGCTTCTCAAGCTTTGCTTCTACTCTTTTTATATTAGATTCATATCTAGCTTTATCAGCAGAGTCTTCTACAACTATTGAATTATCATACTCTCTTGTGTGGTTTACTGATGCTAATAGATTGTCTATATGAACCACAGATTCATGCATCGACCTCATTATATTTAATACATTTGATTCTTGGTCAACTATGCCAAGCTCTTCTTTTACTGATGCTGGTAAATCAACATCTTTTGCAACATCTATAGCACTGATATTTTTTTTACTATGTGATGGTCTAAAGTTACCTTTATTTAAAGATCTTATTGATGCTACTATAATCTTGTTTGACTCAACACTATCTTTCTCACTACTCAGAACCAGCGAAGCAATCTCTTCTATTCTAGAGAATAGTTCATCATATTTAACGGCATATCTATTGAGTCTTCTTTCTTGTGTGTAGCCTCTTCTCTGGATCTTCTTTATTAATTCAATAGCTCTCTCTTTGTTGTTTTTAGATAACGCTGAGCGATACCCAGCGAAATTACTGATAATTCCATTCTTGCCATGATATATTTCATACTGAACAGAATTTGAATCTTTACTAACTGATTTCATGTCTCTTAATGCGAAATCTGGAAGAGCACTGTTCAAAGTTGATTGTAGCTCAATACCATCAACAGAAAATAGTTCTGCAAGTTTATTTATAGTTCCAGCACTCAGCCCAATAGTATGAGTATCAGTACGAGTTGTTTCAGAAACTACAGTTTCTTTTTCTGGTACCTGCTCGCGATTTTCTGTAATCGGAACTGCCTCTTCATTATTAATATTAATGTTTTCTTCGACTACTCTATCTGTATATGTATCAACATCATCGCCCATCATTAGGTCTATGCCATCGTCAGCCTCAACATTTTCTCTTTGCATATATGATGGATTTTCCATTGCACTAATTCTAGCTATTTCCATCCTGTCATTAATATCTATTAATTTTATTTTTTCTTTAAATATTTTAAATTCTTCTGAATCAACACCTGTCTGCTCAACATCCTTTCCGATTGCTATCATGTCATTGATTGCATCACTTCTCTTTTTCTCCATATCTATTTCTAGTTGGTCAATGTTTTCTATTTTGACATCTTTGACATCACTATCTCTAGCATTCTTTGCATCTATAATTACACTTAATTCTCTAACTTCTTTTAGCACTGAAATTGGGCTATCATCTTTTTTTGTACTGAAAGATTGTTTTATCGTTTCAAATCTCATGTCGAGGTCTTCGTTGCTCATATTACTATAGTCTACATTTATCGGGGGATCGTCTTCCTCTTTAGTTTCCTCTTTGTCTTCTTTTTTATCTTTAGTTCTTGGCTTCAAGCTTACCATTGATTTAAGATTTGACATATTTGGCACCATAGAACCAGCGACTTGCATTTGAACTGCACCAGATGCACCAAGCAACCCACCAGTGGCTCTGTCTAGTTTGTTTGCTTCACTAGTCCAAACATCACTAATAGAAACTCCAGTTTCTTTACCAAACTGCTGATTCACCTGCTCTATAAATGTTTGCATGTACTCTGTCGCAGCTTCTGCACCAGCACCAGCAGATAGTGCTAAAGTTATCTGTGCTAACCCTTTTCCAGCAGTAGCTAATTCTTTTTTGGTGGCACCGCCTACAGCTTGTATTAAACCATTTTTTACAGTCCCATCAAAAAATAATCTTTTATCTACAGCTCTATTCAAACTATTTAATAAAAGATTGCCACCAAAAGCCATCATTATTTTTCCAGCACCAACATCTTCTTTGTTTATTGCTGCAAGTTCTGCATACTTATCTAGATCATCATTTGTAGTACCAGCACTTACACCTATTAGTCCGAGATTTTCATTAACCTTATCTAATGCTTTCTTTAGTATCCCATTGCCACTAGCTAGTCTTCTATACTCAAGTGCCTGTTCTGTTAATTCTTTTACTGCTTTAGTGTCTCCAGCTTTTTCTGCTAATTTTACTCCCTTGGCTGCATTGGCTGCCTTGGATGCAAAACCTGCTGGTCCACCAACCATTAACGAAATCATGTAACCAAATGATTCTCCAAGAAATTCTGGAGTTTGTGCTGCCTCAAATACTACATCTACTACTCCAGCAGCGGTCCATCCATTTTGATTCATAACGCTTATTTTGTCTTTTGCGACTGAAGATGCATCTGATGTAAAACTTCTATTATATCCGAAGAAATCATCTACTTGTTTAGTTTTTTCTTCGTCAGTTCCTAGATCATAATCCAAGATAAATTCTGAAGCTAAATCGGCAATGTCGTAAGCAGCACCAGCGAATACTGAACCTGCCCCCTTTGCTACATTTATTGCTCTATCTGCTGGAGTTAAATTACTATTAAATATTTTATCAATTTCAGCAAGCTTCTTTTCATCTGATAGATACTTTGGAATTGCTGGCATAAATGTATCGTCGCCTAGTGCAGATTCGTTTGACTTATAGTCTATATTCCACATAGGTGCATTTGCTGTGGTGTATTCTGATGCACCACTACCTAGTTTATCAGATAGCTTTTGTCTTTTAAAGTCTGCAATAGTGCTTCCACCAACTCTGTTTTCTATTTGACCCTTATTACTGTGTATTAAAAATTCAATTTCATCTGCAATTTTCGATGGTAATCTAATATCAGAGATTGGACCATCATCAACAGTAACACCCTCAGAACCAGGAGCCCATCCATAGCCTTTTCCATCTGGAACAAATCTAGATTCATACCCTCTCGAAGCTACCCCAACTTTCATATTCCCAGATTCAGTATTATCTGTATATAAACTTTTACTATCTCCATCAAAATTAACTTCATTATAGTTACCGAAGAATCCTTTTTTGTTTTGATACAGAGAACCATCATCTCTTTCAAATATTTGATTATCTTCGGTTAGTTTTTTAACTTGGAATTGTAATTGCTTTGCAGTGAGTGTATTAGCATCTGGAGGAGCTAGCCTGTCAATTTTACTTTCTTTTGATAAATATAGTCTTTCGTCTAATTTTGCAGATGACATCATGTCATCTTTTTGTGAATCTAGATCAGAAAAATATTTTTCCATATTGAATTCTGACATTAAGTATCCTTTTATTAATCAGCATTATAGCATCACTTTTGATTGTTTCTTATAAAAGCAATTATTTTAGCTCGAAATTGCTTTGCACATATTTTCTAAAATCATCCATCACAGTTCCACTCCATTTAGGGAATATTGAATAATCATCGTTTATTATTTCAATTAATGATGATGCCTTGCTGTCTGATATATTATACTTATCAATGAACTGCAACAGCTTAAGACTATGGTCGCTATCTATATTCGTGTCAACTAGAGATTTTACGAATTTAGTACCACCTTTCATTTTGCTTTTCTTGGACTTTTCTTTTTCTATAAATCCATTCATAGCACTAATGGTTTTTATATGGTCTGGAGATTTAGGATACATTTTTCTAAAAGATATTAGTGTCCGTTGATCATCTAGTTCTTTAATCTGGTTTTTTCTTAAAGCTAATGACTGGTTTACAGTTAATCCTTTTCCAGTTCCAGTTTTAGGTTTGCCATATATTCCGTCTGCTACCATTTCTACTTGACCCATTGCTGCAATCATGCTAGTTCCAGTTAGTTTATCATTTGATCTTATCGAAGCCATCGCATCTTTTACAAAATTTGATCTTGTTTTTGCGACACTCTTTGTAGATGAACTACCTTTCTTATTAACTAGCTCTGGTATAGTCATACCAGTAAACTTAGTTAAATTATCTTGTGCCTCATTTAGTTTAGATTCCTCCAATGCTCTTTCATGAGCAGCACTATTGTCTATAGGTAGAGCCATTTTCTTGGAATCTCTTACCTTTGGTTCTTTAATGGTTGGTCTTGCCATTTTTGTTGAAATATTTTTATTTGAATATAATTTTGATAGTGCCTCTTCTTGCTTATCAGCTGGAAGATTCTTTCTTATATTTTCAGCTGATTTTTCAACAGCAGCTTCATTTCTAGATGAACTAAACATTTTAGATATACTTTCTTTTCCAGAATTATACAAATCACTTATTCCAGTTTCTTTTAAAAATTCAGATATATTAGGCTTAGCCATTAATCCTGGTCTTTCAGATGACATTATCTCTGGCATATTTGCTTTTACAAATTTACTATCTTCTGCTGAGTAGTCTGTTTTTTGTTTATTCTCATTTCTATATTTTTCAAATAAATTAGAGTATACTTCACCTTGTGCTAGAACATTTGACTCTAGATTTTTTCTATTCATTTCATTTTCATTAGATATCCTAGCTCTAACACCAGAGTTGTTGCTTGCTGGAATCGTTGTTGTTTTTTGAGTCTGAGGGTTTAAGTTTCTAAACACATTTGCGATTTCTCTATTTTGATCTTTTTTTTCTAAAAAATCTAATTGTCGTCTATTTTCCTCTGCCTTTCTAATATTATCAAGCTCTTCTTCTCTTTTTCGAGATAGCTTGAGTTCTTGTGATCTTTCATATTTATCAAGTTGCGAACCAATACCAGCAAACGCAGATTGTAGATTTCTAGTAGGAGAAACAATTGCACCAGTTGAATAGCTTATATTAGGCTTGAGTAAGCTCATTATTGTATCCTAACCAAATGCTGCAGCTAATCCGCTACGCACATCGCCTCTTCGTTTATTTTCTTTCTTTGCATTACTCAATTGTTCTCTAAGTAATCCAACTTGAGCTTTAGCAATTTTTTTGTCTTCATTGTATCCAAGAAATCCAAGACCTAATTGTGCAGCACCTAATCCTACTTGACCCATCTCCATACCAGTCATACCGCTATTGCTAGAAAATGAATCATTAACTATATTTTGATCCATTCCCATCACATCGTCTATATTCATTTTATACTTAGATGCAAACATCTTTTGTGCATCAGTTCCAGCAGATGAATTTGTGCTTAGCTGATATCTTGCATTTATATCTTTTACTTTTCCAAACATATCAGTTCCAGTAGGTGAATTTGAATTTAACTGATAGCTTGTATTTAAATTCTTAGCTCTTCCATAAATATCAGTTCCTATGATTTTTTCGCTCATTTGTTCTCCAATATAGTTTTAATTACAACATTATATCGTAATAATCCGCTTATCCACAATGATATGTACATGCAACCATTTTAGTTTTGTATTGGACTCCATCAGAACCAGAGGAGAGATAGCATCCATTGTCTCCAACAGTCTCACTTGACCAAATTGTATCTGATAAAGCTTTAGCAACTGTATAATTATGTAGAATATCATCATCCTGCTTCATTCCTTTACCTTTGACTATCGACGATGTTATATAGTCACCAGATTCTATGTCACCTCCAATTGAGCAAACATTAACCATCCCCTCGCCAACAGAATTTATTGATCCAATTTCATAATTCAAATTTAGTTTTTGAAACATTTGTTCATTTTCATTAGTAAGCATAGTTCTGATTTTTTGCTTTGTTGCTATATCATAGTGCTCATATGCAAATGTGTCTAAATCTAGCATAAAGTCATATAACTCCTGGTTCTGAGTAGATATAATACCTACAACTCTTTTGTCCTTGGATTTAACTGCAATAGAACAATATGGATATGCTTGGCTTACACCATTTGAGTAAGCATCAGTTGATATACATATGTCTCCAATAGTTGAAGCTTCGTCTATAAAGCAGAAATGTGAACCAGTAAATGGAAAGTATCCCTCTTGAGAATATGTCTTATCATAGGTCAGCACCCCCCACTGATTATTTACATTCTGTGTGCTTGCTCTTATACCATGGTCTAAACCACGAGTTATTATTCCCCATGTTGCATCAATTTTACCTCCACTTACATCTAGACCTACGCTTATAGATGCATGTAGAGTACTAACCGCCATAACTGTGAAATTTGTAGTTCCATCAAGCAAAATAAATAGACTAATATCACTCTTTGCTGCTAATGCATAGCCACCACCAAACCCACCTTGACTATCATCAAAAAAAGCAGCAGCTCCTTGAATCTTTGCACCAGTAATTGTTCCTCCAGCAATTATATCTTCTGCGTGTAGTGTTCCAGCTACGATTGCATCTCCATGCACATGAAGAACAGTATTTAACGCCCATGATGTACTAAAGAATGCTTTTCTTGTTCCAGAAGCTACGGATGTATGCCATATTGTATCTCCATTTTTTGGTGCAGCACCACCAGTTACAGATGCAATTATTCCATTAGCTTGGGACTGAGTTGTTATTTGATAATCTACACTTGTAGTTACAGTTCCTCTTTCTCCAGCAGAACCATTCGTGCCATCTTCTCCTTTGATTCTAGCAACAGTCCAGTCAACCCAGTTTCCATCTACTTTTCTTATGCTTATTGCAGTCCATACTGCGTTTGCAGATGAATTAGTCCATCCAAAGTCTGTTCCATTTGGTCCAGGCAATCCTGGCTGAGAAGCAGATGTGTTCCATTGCCAATTTGTGTCTGACTTATCTGACATTATTCTAGGAACAGCCCACAATGGACTAGGAGTCTGAGGCAGTGAACCATTGCTAGTAAACCATTTATTTATATACCACAGTGGATTACCAGATCCATCATCAGCTGGAACTCCATCAGACCAACCATCTAGAGGGTCTGGAAGTAAACTATTAAAAGAACCGCCTGATGGAGTCGCTGGCTGTAGTGCCTGTTGTTTAAATGCGAATCCAGCTACTATGCCTTTACCAGCAGTTGAAACCCATGCAACATCATTCCATATATATATATTACCATCTGTCGTATTATAGTATGAGTCTCCATCATTTATAGTTCCAGGATACATTGATGCAGAAGCTCCATCTGGATATTCACCGATATGCTTTGCTACAGAGCCAGATTGTCCAGGCGGTTGACCTATATCTATAAACTCTGTTTTGATTCTGCCACCGTCTATTACTGTTGTACCATTTTGATTTAGTAAGTTTTCAAAAACAACTTTTCCGTTAAATGTTGATTGATATTCACTTCCAACTTTTGTTATTGAAAAAGTTGGAATAGGATTTCCAAAGGCATCAAGAGGGCTACTATATACAGGGTCTCCATTTGCATCTACTTCTGGAATGCCATTTACATATGCTTGACCGTATACTGCAAACGCATCTGCCATTATTTTAAAGTATGATGTTTGGCTAGCAGAATCAGATAACGCACCTATCTCAAATCCAGCTGCTATATCGCCAGCAATAACATTTAGGCTATACATTGATGCAGCATCACCATTTCTTGTTACATAAGAACCAAGTGTTTGAACAACTGATGCACCAATGTTATTGTCAACATATGATGCCAAATCTGTAGTAGTTGTATATCCATTAAGAATATTGTTTACTCTTTGCTCTGCTGCTGCTATATCTGCTGCTATATCTGCTGAAGTTCTATAGGTAACTATATTCGTTGTCCAATTATTATTAAATCTTTCTTCAAAAGAACTTACTGCTCCTACTGGAACTAATGCGTGACTATTTGTTCCATGCATTTGTATTAAACCACTACTTGAATGTGCTACATTTGATATTGAATATTTAATAGGCATATTACGGTCCAGCCACTTCATATATATGAACGCTTCCAGCTAAGTATACATTATTATCGATTATACTTCTTAGACTATATATATGAATAAATTCACAAATGTCATGATCGTAAAGTTCATCACCAGCAACATATAAAGGGCTAGTTTTTAATATATTAATTGTTATTGTTAACTTTCCTCTATTCGTTGTCACGCCATCTTCAGTTACATCACTAAATACTATGCTGCCCTGTGTATATACTGAACTGTTATCAACTCTTTCAACATAAAACATTGTGTCAAGTGCAAATGACATAGGTGCACCAGCATCATCTACCCTCCATATTTCTAATGTATTTTGGGCATATTCTAATCTTATATTTCCAACAGATTCAGCCATATTTAGTTCCTTTTTATGAGTGTTGTATAGTTAAAATTATATCATATTTTATAGTGTTTATCATACGGAGTCATATATATTTCATCATATGAAATTTCATTAGGAGATTTTAAGTCTTCGCTATGTATAAATCTTTGCACTTTCTTCATCTTGTCAAGAGGTGTTACTATTTCAGATACACCATCTATTTCATCCTTTAGTTCGTTAAACTTCTGTGAGTATCTTTTTGCTTCTATTTTTCTAAACTCTGAAAATGCCATTGTGGATATTTTAAGTGCGTATGAGATGATATCTGATGTGCCTAAGTCTGATAACATATATCCATTCGCTACACTAACTATAGAAGATAAAGTCATCAACATATTGCCAAATTTTATCAATGAATTATTGTTTGTATACATACCTATAGCCATAATAGTAGCACCAGCAGCAGACATGTAGAAAACAAATCCTAAACCAGCAGAGAAGTACGATACAACAATTAAAACTACAAGCTTCACATAATCCCAAAGACTATAACTCTTATTTGGAGCACCAACATCTAGTATCATAAACGCCTGTAAAAGAACCATGAACTTATAGTTATTTAGATTTCTTACCTTATTCCAATCTAATATATATAAATACTCTCGTGGAATAGTTGGACCTAGTGGGTCCATTGGGTCTTCTGTTTCTTCGTATCTAATAAAACAGTAATCTCTCCATTCTGGAACTTCATATTCAAGATCTTCTATAACTTGCAATCTTGTTTTTTTCTGCTCATCTTCTAATTTATTTGTGTCTCTATTTACTGATATCCTAAATGAAAGCATAACTGAGTCTACATTATCTAGATCCATGCTCACCACATCATCTAATGCGTTAAATCTGCTAAGTATCATTCCTAATGGCTCATCTTTTGCTTCCCAAGATAAATCAGCAGTTGTGGCGATTAATGCATCGTACTCTGCTAATGAACTGTCTATAATTTCAATTAGTATACTGTATGGTATCTTTACCAGCATTGCATTATATTTCATTACATAATCAAAATAATCATGTACGAAATAAGTTGTACGCAAATGTGTAGAAACTTTATTTACTATATATTCTAAAGATGCGTATCTATCTCTTTCTGTAATAGTCGAAGCAGAGAATTTGCTATGCCATTTTGTTATAGTTGCGTTCGCTGGTAACAATAGTACAGAGTTCATAATTTCTGTATTACTAGCACTTGTCATGTTCCCATAAATTCTAACACTTGCTCTGGAACTACTTATATCAGTCCTATATATATCATACTGATTATTTCTATAGAAATTTATAGTATTAACTTTTTTATATTTGCTTATGTTATTTATGTATAAATATGGCGAATAATTAAATGTTGCGTAAGAACTTGGATCTCCTACAAATTCATCTTTTAAAATTTGTATAGCATTTCTTGCCTGAACAAGACTCATCCATTCGCCATCACCGTTTCTTATCCCACTTGCATTTTTATTCACTTTATATTTTTTAATAAAACTAATCATCTCAGTAGAAGAAAGCATATTATTTGGATGAACATTGCTTCCTATACCAGACATGTTGTGTTGAGGTACAGTGTTAAAAAGGGGAATATCTGTTATATCTGTATTATAGACCCAATCGGTATTCGGATAAATTATTTGTTTAACTTCCTTGGTCTTCATATATTGATGACCACCTGTTGGTGGATCTATTGGATGTGTGTTTGCTACTGCAACTTGTGGTAAATATTTTTTCCATACCCAAGCTTTTCCAGTTGCAAATATTAAGTTACTCTGTATATTAGACTTTGAATTTGAATAAGAGCTAAATCCAAAATCATATATAAAGAATTTCATATCAAATCATTAATTTGAGAATGTTGGATCTGTTGCTCCAGCATTAGAGTCTATATCCACTATTGGTGTTACATCATCAACATTAAGATTTTCTCCAAATGTACTAACCATACCGTTAAGAGATTTTTCCATAGATGCAGTAAGCTTTCCATATATAGTATTACCTGCTGGTTCTGTTCCACCTGCCTCGTCTATTACACCAGAGTTTGCAAGACTAAATATTAGCTCTTGTAGTACTTTTGATTGTTTATACAAGACATCTGATACATATCCTTTTGCAGTATTTATACCTATATTTGACTCTACTCTTTGTCTCATCATATCTGCTTCAAACTTAGAACCAGGGATAATTCCACTTGTATTTAATACATCTGGATTAGTATTATTAGAGTCGAAAGACGGGTTGCCATCGACATCATATGTTACGCTGTATCCGTAATCTCTCAAGATTGATGCGGTAGCTGCATGACCACCGATTATTGTATTATCGACAGTAGCAGTTGAAATCTTAACTTCCTGTTCTCTCTTTAATTCTTCTTGTTCTCTTATCCCTTGTTCATAAAAATGTGCATTAGTATTTGATAGGTCTACAGTTATTATACCAGAACCATCAATTATCTTTCCATGAATATCTTTTGTTTTTGCTATTATTGCATCTTGATTAATTTTTTCAGTATCTATCTTTTCTTTTGCTAACATTATTTCTTCTTCTGTTAGCTTTTCTTTTAATAAAAAGTTAATTGATTCACTTATAATTGTTTGTAAGCTTCCTAGGTATACATCCGCATATTCTCCGCCAGTAATTCTTCCTTTATCATATTGAATATTTATATTTTGATTGACAGTTGAAATCAATACATCTAGTATTGATGTTCCAACCCATTCGTCGTTAACGACAGAACCATTTGTCAAATCTGCAAGAGATATGTTAGGCATAGTATTCCTTTTTTTAATTTTTTCACTATAATGCTTTAATAAGTATTATATATTATTATCTTGCAGCTTTCCCTTTTTCAAACAAAGCGTTCAGTTCTTTTTCTGTGTAATCTGGTAGGATCTTAATATTAAAAGCTGGAACTCGCTCTAGTTTTACATTTACTCCCTCGCCAGTTTCTATTTGCAATAACATTTTCTTACTATTCAAATGTCTAACAATCTGACATGGTTCTATAGTTTCTTTATTGAATCTAACAACCTTTTTTATGAACCCAACAGTTCCATTACCTACAGCATACATTTCACTACTCATGGTTCTCATACTTTCAGACAATGGTGTAATTATACATCTTACCATTCTTTTTGCAGTCTTTATTGTATTGTTTTTTTGTTTTTTTATTGGCTTAATTATGTTTACAGCAGAAGGAGTTACTGTCTTTTTAGCTTCTGTCTTTTTAACTTCTGTTTTGTTAACTTTTGGTGCCAACTCAGCCTCTTCTATTAATAGTAATAATTCATTTTCTTTTATATTTTTCTTAAACTTAATTCCAAGAGATTCTGCTTTAGCAAATAATGTTTGTTCATTCATTTTATATTCCTTTTTTTTTTATTTTTTTATCTAAAACCTAAGTTTTAGATAAAAGTTTCTCTAGTATTTAGAAACTGTATTATAAACAGCTAACCAATCTGGACGATCAACTAGCACACCGTTCCACCATTCGATAACAGTCATTCCAACTTTAGCGTATGGAGTTTTTCTGTCTCTTAGCTCTTCTGGTGACATTGTAGTTACATCGAATTTTCCAGCAGTACCTGGTCCAAATTCAAAACCTATATGAGTAAATGCTTCAGAACCAATAACTAGATTGTGATAAACATTATAGTTAGTACCGTTGCTTCTATACTCTCCACTAGTTCCATCATCATCATATGATACATGGATTGTATCTCCGATTGCAGATGCAGCAGTGTCAACAATAGTTACTACGCCATTTGCAACAGTATAATCAGTAGTTGCAGTTAATGCAGCAGCTTGAGTAACATTATACACAACTACATTAGTTAATGAAGTTTCACCAGTATCCATAGCATCTGTTTCAGTTTCAAGAACGAATGAATCAGTCTCAACACCGATTAAAGCTCCTTCTCCCTCTCCAATAACCATCTTAGGATGTACAATTATTCTAAATGGACCAACTGCACCAATTTCACCATGAATAGATTTGATATATTTTTTATTACCACTTTCACCCTCATATTTATTAAGTGGGATAAATGCATCATCAGCACCATTTAATGCTTTGATGCTCATAAAATCCATCTTAACATCTGGACTGATAAACATATATCTAGCAGAAGCTATTGTTTTTGTATCAACATAATTTGATCCAACTATTACCTTAGTATCTCTAGGACACTTGTTATTGTCAAGCTCAATATCCAATCTAATTAAATCGCGGATATTAGGAACAGATGTATTATCAATAGTTAACAAATCACTGTCATCAGTGTTTGATCCGTCAAGAGTTCTGTCTTGTCCAGAACCAGCGTTGAAAACGACACCAGCCTTATCAATTAATTCAATACCAAGGATATCTTCATTAATTTGAGATGCACCACGCAAAGCTTCAGTTGTAACATGTTGCTTAAACATCTTGTCAGTATCAAAATTCATTTCATCTTTTGAAAATTCAAAAAAGAAACCTCTATTTTTGATACTACCACGAACTTCTTTACGAGAAAAGTTTACCTTATTAGCTCTTTCAGAAGTCTCTGTTAAATCAGGAAGTCTTCCCTCGATTATACCAACAGATCTAGAACTAGCATATAGGTTACCGTTATTAAGAGTAATGCCATCTGGATCAATACCAGAGTTTGCAACACTATTTTCATCAGAAAGTAATGGTAAATATCTATGCTTTACTACTTCTTTTCCTTTGTTCTTAGGCTGGCTTATAGAACCAGACATTTGAGATAAATACATCTCGTCTTTTATCTCTATGATAGCATTCTTGTTGTAATGCTCTTGTCTTATTTGTGGATTTCCAGCAGCTTGATCTATAGAGCTGTTAGCACCATTATTGTAAGTACCCATTTTTTAAACCTTTTTATTTTTTACGTAGTTCTTTATCCATCATTTTAGAAAACTCGTCATCAGACATAGAATCTGTATTGAGATAATCTACTACAGTTTTTGTTCCAGAACTACTACTAGTAGTTGAAGCATTCATTCTAGAACTTTCCTTTTTCCTAAGATCAGATCTTTTCAAACTCTCACTCTTTGCGTTAGAAATTCTATCTCTTTTTTGTTTTGCTTCTAATTTCTTCTGATCTTCTATTTTTTTATTTTGTTCATTTTCTGCAGAAGCTCTGTTATCTTCTTTAATCATATTTCCGATTACCTCAGAACCAGCTTGCTTGTAGTATTCTAAATCAGATTTAATTTCTAAGCCTCTCGCCTCGTCTAAAACTTTCATTGACATAGCTACTGGAGACACTTTGTTGAACATACCGCTTTTTACATCTAGATGTAAAGAAGATATCAGCTTCGGATTTTCGTAGATTGACTCTCTACTGGCATCATCCCATTGATTGTTAATTACACTATATGTTATTGGATATTCTGGATCACTAGATATTACGCTAGTTGTCTCTTCGATATCTAGTTCAGCATTGCTCTTCCCGTAATTATTTGGCTCAAAGCTTTCTTCATTTTCAGTGTTTAAATCTATCGCCTCTACACCAGTTCTTTTTAATATACTGGCTATAGCATCCTTGTTGCCTTTAAAAGCATCTATCATAAGATTTATATCCTCATGAGTTAAATTCTCAGACTCCAAAGCACTAATACTTTTTCTCCACGGAGATATAGCTTGCATCTTTTTTGTATAGTTTATCCCTTTCTCAGCAAGAGAATCCCTTTCTTCCTCTGTAAATTCATAAAGAACTCCATCGGCTCTTAGTTTTCTTTTTTTTGTTTCTTCAAGATTATTTTCTTCAGTTTCGACTGCATCAGTTTCTCCATTGTTATCATCTACATTTTCTTGACTTTCATCAACAGTAGATGACTCAACATCAGAGTCTTCTTCATCTTTATCTTCAGAATTTTTACTATCAGCGTCTTCGTCATTGGAGTCTTGTTCATTATCATTGATTGATTGTTCCAAATCACTTTCGTCGTCAATAGCTTCTTTTTCTCCTTTGTCTAAATTAACTTCATCATCAGCAGTAGCTTCCTCATCAGAAGAAACATCTTCTTCTGCATTGCTTTCATTATCAGGATTATCCTCAGTCTCACCGTCAATGCTATCTGTGTTTACATCTTCAGATGAACTCTCATCTTCTACACTATCATCTTCTGCACTATCATCTCCTACCTTATCGTTGGTATCATTATAATTTATAGCCTTATTCATTTCTATCTCAAATTCTTCATCTGTTAAATTGTCAAGATTAAAGTTCATTATTTTTTCCTATTCCTATATCTTCTAGTGCACATGCTGCCATGTTTTCAATTGTGATTAAATGTCTTTTTAGATAAGAAACAGCTTGTATCTTTTCTATAGTTTGCTGTCTTCTCGCTGGATTTATATCCAATGTATTTATTGATTCATCAACTAGTGTGTTCAGAATGTAACTTTGATTGATTACTAAATCAAAGTTTTTGCATTCTCTAAGAGCAGTAAGTGCTCTACCGAGTTCTACGAGGTGTAATTCTTCATCTCTTGGATTATTCATTTCTGAGTCCTTTTTTTATTTTTTATAACTTTGTTGTATCTATTAATATCTACCAGCAGCAAGACCAGCCATTTGACTGTTTGGTTGAGTAGACGGTTGAGCTTGATTAGCTACCTGTCCTTTTTGAGCAAACTCATCGAGTGCTAACTGTATTAGTTCCTCTGGAACACCTTGTGCAATAAGTTCATCTATACTAATTCCTTTTTCAAGAAGTTTTACAATTTCGTTTACAGCAACATTTATCTCAACTGACTCTCTTTCTTTATCCATACCACTTGCTGCTAAGCCATCTGTGTCCATCATTTTAATAACCTTTGTTTTAGGATTGTACTTAATTTAAACTTAATTTAAACTTATTATCTAGGAACGCCTATCTGTTCAGACTCTCCACCGTGCATCTTTTGAAAAGCCATCAAGTCCAACGACGATAATCTATCTTGTTCTTTTAACTCCATTTTCTGTCTATGAGTAACCTCATCTTCTTTTTCTATAAATGATAAGTCTTCATTATCTGTTTTTGAATTTATCAATTTTGTTTCAGCAACTATTTTACCTGTCTGTGCATTCTTATGACTAGCTTGTGAATATTTCTCAGCTGCATCAGCCTCGTCTTCAAGTGCAGATTTGTTTATTCTGTTAATTTCTGCTCTTAATTTATCATTAACTAATTTTCTTCTTTCCATTTCTATTTGATGCTCAGCAGCTCTCATGTCAATTTCATCTTGATTTGGCTTATAGTCTTCAAGCTTTTTTGCTAAAGCAGGCATATTTTGTAACTTCGCAATTTCTGCTTGGATAAATCTCCTCTCCTCTGGTTCTGAGTTTGGACCAAGAGTTTGCAGAACCATGGATAGCTCTCTTGCTTTGTTCTGATTATCTTCAGTCGTACTTACCTGTATATCTATATCTATATTGCCTAATAAGTCATCTTTTTTTACAGATACGAATTTATCATTTGTAATCCTAATAACTTCTTCTTCACTTAGAAACTCACTATTGTAAGACATCCATTTTCTAAGTAGTGGCTTTATCAAGTTTTCTGAAATGTTTCTAACTAGATTTACTCTTCTAGCACTTGTAGCATCCATGGCACCACGAGTCTCTATAGCAGTAGAACCACTTGGTCCAGAGAATGATTTAATACCAGTATCAGCATCTATTTCATTGCTTATCATGGATAATACATTGAATGCAGATGATGGTATCTGATTATAGCTACCATCCCAAAAATCTTCTTTTGATCTGTTGAATTCAAAATTCTCATTGTTTAGAAACTTGGTTCTATTCTGTGTATCCAGGGAACCTTTTAGCATACCTTTTTGACCGTTATTAGATAATGCCATATTATCAATTATTCCACGAAATATAGCTGTTTTTACTTTTTGTTTATCACTGATTATTTCAGCGTTAGACTCACCAAACAATTGAAACGGAACACTATTGAATGGAACTATTAAAAATGGTGGCTTACCGTCTGGATAAGGATTAGTTTGTAGTCTTATTATTGTATCTCCAACCCATGCACAAACTATTGGTTCAGCAATTCCATCGCCATCTAGATCGTAATTACCCCAATATTCGTATACTAGTAATTTCTTTCTTGGATCATCTTGAAATTTAAAATTTGAAGAATCTTGACTATTGTATGAATAAGTGTCTGAATCTCCATCGTTGTTTATTTGTATCTCATCCAAATTTGTATACTTTATATCATTTTTCAATGTGCTAAAATCTGTTTCATATCTATGTATAATAAATTGACACTTATCCATATCATCTTGGCATGTTGGATCCACAAACACATCTTCATTCCTACAAACGATAGCACCAGGCTGATTCTTTGTAACTACTATTTCTTCTATTTCTATCTCTTTTATTTCCTCTTCACCGTACTCGTTAACAACAACTGAATCAATTTTTGATTTTACTTTCTTGCTAGAGTAATCCCATCCAGTTTGCACGACTACTGAACCCTCTTTGTCAAGTACTTTTACTGCCTTTGTCATAAATCTATATCTGTTAAATTGTCTACAAAATTGTGTATTTAGTATTATTTGGTTTTGTTCTGCAGCAAACTGGTCTTCCCATGTTATTGGACTTGCTTTCATTATATCTGGAGAACTAACAAATGGGTCTATTAAGCTTGAATGTAGCCATTCACTTTGTCTCTTTATGTCACGGCTGATTATTTTTGATTTTCCATCCTGCTCATTACCATATGGTTCTCCATCATACTCCCTAGACCATTTTTTTCTTTTAGAATCCCATACTCTTTTCATGGTATCTGATGATGAGAGATCATTCTTTAGTGAATCTAATAATTTCTTCTTATCCATATGGTTGCCTCGATTATTTTTTTATCTATATGGAAGTATATCATATTCATGCAAAGATCGCACTTGTAAAGCTTTCTGTTGATATAGTACACTTCTTATTTTTAGCTGTGATTAACAATACTTATTTATTGGCTAAATTGTTCATCCTATTGTCCCACCCTCGTAGATATATTAGAAATTTTCTTGGACTAGATGTCGCAAGTTTAATATATTCTGTTTTCATATTTGATAGCATTAGCGTTTTAAAATACATATAACCCTCTTTTGAAAATTCTTTATTTATTACAATTAATGCATTTTTAGTTTTTCTGCCGTAAATTCCGTCAACTGTAGATAGCCTACCAAACTTGAGCATTTTAGATTCTTCTATATTTATTATACTCTGCTGAACAGCTCTCCATGCTCTAGTGTTACTGTTAGTAAAAATTGAAAACATTGCGACTTGACATTCTTGAGGGAACTTATCAAGATGTGCATTTTTTAGAAATTCTTCGTAAAAGGCACTAGCTAGAGCTCTAACTTTTTTTTCTTTGCCTATTAAGTATTCATTTATTTTTTGCAAGTCTTTATGAGACCATTTTTTAGATTTTGAATCTATGCCTATTTTTTTAGATATCTTTTGTATATATAGAACCAGTTTTGCGTTAGGATGTACTTTTGCATATATACCATAAGGTGTAGTAATATCATCTTCTGTTTTATTATAATGTACCTTAGTGCCCTCTGCTTTTTCAAGATAGTCTAATAATGCTTTCATTCTATTTTTCCTTAAATGTCTGTTTGTAATCCATAATCTGTAAATTGTGGAAATCTATAATATCTCTAAGATTGCCGATATATGCTTTATATAGTAGAACATCTTTATCTAAAACTCTAATCATTCTAGGCTTAGGTTGTTCTGTAGTTTGAAACTCAAACGGTTTAGGCTCTATATATATGTATTCTTTGCTACTACATCCTGATAGAACTAAAAGAGTTAGAATCATTATTATTAGTTTCATTATATTTTATCTCCCTCTCTATAGCATCTATAGTAATCTCATTGTTTTTCAAAAGAGATGCTATGGTTTTTTGTTTAGTCTTAAAGATTTCTCTTTTTACCTCATCATTAGATACAAGCTTTTGAACTACTATCTCTTTTTTTAATCTTGAGATATTTTCTTTTTGCTCTGCGTTAGAGTATCTTAGGTACTTGACATAAGCAAGAAAAGCAATAACTACCGCTCCTATTGCGATGTTTGCATAACTTTTAATTAAAGTGAGCATCTTATCTACCTTTTGCACTTAAGAATGCACTCAAGCTATCAATCAGCTTCGCACCTACATCGCTTCTGCTCATCATCGCTAAAAAAGCTATTAACGCGATTAAGCCAGTATTCCATACAAAATCAGAATCACTGTTGTTTACAACTGAGTAGATGTATACAAATAGAAATAAAAAGAAAGCTACAAAGCTTTTCCAGTTTTTAGTTGGGTTTTTATCTTTCATGTTTTATCTTTTTTAATAGAATTTTCATCATATCCTCCGTGTAAGAATTAACGCCTAAAGCAATTCTTTTATTATCAAGAGCCTGTATATATTTAATTGTAGTTACGAAATCTATCACTTCAATTTTATAATAATCTTTAAATGCTTGTCTTACTTCTGCTTTTAATAATGTTATAGTATTAGCTAGTATAACTTTATTTAATTGCTCTTGGTGGCTATCGAGTCTAGTTTCAGATTCTAAATGTCTTCTGTTGCTCAAAAAATGATTTATATATATACCGCCAATCGTAATAATGGCTAAATGAATATTGTACGCATAAATGTATTCTAGCACTAAATCAGGGTTTAAGACACTCATTCCACCACCTGCAAATAGTAACGCCATAAATAATCTTAGCTCTTTTATTATTGCAATAAAATTAGTCATTATCTTTAACCCTCTTTTTAAATCTATTATACATCAATTTTGGGTATTTAAATAAACAACCTAAAAATCCACCTGTTGCTATAAGTGTTGCACCTACTATGTTTAATCTAAATAAACAATCTATAAAGTTTCTTGTGCTACATTCATCGTCATGTTCTTTGCAACAGTCACCTATATACACTACATGCATAATTTTATAGCACTCTTTAAAGTTTTGTGGTTTTTTCCAAGCCAACCAGTTTTCGGGGAACGAGGTACACCATCCGCCTTTTGGTATTTTTTCCATGCACTTTCTGCATACTGGTGCTTTGCTTGGCTCTTTACAATCAATACAATACATTATGTGTCACTGCTCCATTCACTCTTTTTTAATTCCTCTAGTGCCTCTGGTAAAGAGAATATAAATACATCTTTATTAAACTCTAGACCATAGTCTGAAAATTTATCTCTCAACTCATCCAATCCAGCTACATTAAAGCCAAAGCCTTTCATGAAATAACCATCTTTAGAAAATCTACTTACTGTGTGATTGAATGTCGCCAAGTAAGATGGTATAGTGTGATACACAACTGGTTCTATAATGTCTCCATCTCCATTTCTTTTCTTAAACTCATTTAATGGTAGAGGTATCTCTAGCATACTAACTTTTGCTTTTATATAAAAATTTTGCCATATCATAATAATCCTTTTAATTGTGCATCCGCATATAGCACTGCTACATCTACTGGTGTATCGTATGTTCTAAATAGACTGATTGGGCTATTGTTCTTGTACACATCTAAAGGGATTCCGCTACCTAAACGCAACCCTCCTAATGTGAATGACTCTGTAAAAGGAGTTGGGATAACTCCCAGCACTTCCGTAAGTAGTACCCCATCTAACCAAACTGCACAGCGGTCTGATTTAACTTCCATTACAATATGATAGTTTGTGTTGTCTATAGTATTTAACCACAGGCTAACTTGTGCAGCTCTGATTAGCATCACATTACCCTGTGTAACGCCAAAATATAGTCTGCTTGTTCCTTGCAATATACCACTGTAGTTTCTGTGCTATCTTTTTGCACTCTATATACCACCTCTAATGTAAATTCGCCTGATGGAATCCATTGAGTGTCTATATACCCACTATTGTCACACTCTAATGCCTCAAAACTAGGTCTAATAGGTACACCTTGTGGCGACCTTACTATATTTCCAGTTTGCAGTCCATAATTAAGAGTTCTAGCACTTAATCTACAAGAACTGGTATAGTTTATAATTGGGTAGGTAGCAGTACTTACTAAATCAGTTATAGTATTGCCTAGTTCGCACATAGGAAAATATGCTACTACATTATCTATTTCGGATTGAGTGAGAATCTCTGAGTTTAAAATATTATTATTGATGTAAAGAAATCTTTCAGGTTTTTCTTTTAGAAAGTCTTTTTGAGCTGTTGTAAAAATTCCATCATAGAATATATAATTAGACCTTATGAAGTTGCTAGTTGGAGTATTAATTGTATAGTCCGTCATTTGAGTAGTAACTTCGTCATACCATTGAGTACCATCCACTATAAACGCTACTGTCTGAACTTGAGCATTTATATCAACAATGATGGATTGGTCTATCCCATTAAATTTCACGGATTGTCCAAAATAATTTTTACCATCTACACCTGATGACCCACTATTAACCATTAAACTTTCTCCGCCGAAGAAATTCCCTGCGAAACTAGTGTTCCACTTATAGTCAATAACTGGGTTGTACGGGAATACATACGGGGGTGTACCACCTCCGCCTTTACCCGTTGTTCCTAGTAAGCCTAATAGCATAGTTTCTCCTTACGCTGAACCAAGTGAAACGCTAGGGTTAAAATTATATGTTTTTTCCTTTACTAAAACAAGGTTTGCACCTTTCACTAAGTCTATAGTAGCAGTATCAGCACCTATTGAAACAGATGTATCTGCACCAACTAATACGAGTATATCTTTGTCTGGAGTGTATGATGCCCCGCTACTAAAAATATTTTTAAGTGTAAACACAAAAGCGATATGCCCTCTGTAATCTAGCGGTACTTTTAAAGAACTCATTGAATTTCCTTTTTTTTGATAATTTAAAGTTATCTAATTATATCATTATTTTGTTAAAATAGATTAAACTCTTGTTGGTAGAAAAGCAATAAAGCTTTTAACATTAGCTGGTTTTTCTTGTTGTCCTGACACTATGTCTATTTGTAGTTGTCTTGAAACTTCCCAAACATTTTCATTCCAATCCAATACAGATATTGCAAAATCATAGTGAGAGTAGCTTGTGTTTCTAGTATATTTTTGCATACTATTTATGTCTTTGAACTTTGTGCCATTCTCTAAATTATAGATATTTATCTCTTTTTGGATTAGCCAATCTATAGCACTCTCAACTAGTGGGATTTCAACTATTGATTCCAATTCTACTTTTGTTCTTTTTGCCATTATACTATCCTTACTTTTAGGTTATTTTTTAAGAGGGCTTTTACTCTCACTTGTGTTGGAGTTGGCTGGTCGTATTCATAATCTATGCCATGCACCGCACCTTTGTTAAGTGTATTCGCATCATAGTTAACAAGAATATCTTTTGCTATAGGAGATTCATTCACATTGTTTGAAAATAGAATAGTAGCACTGTCTATTGTGCTTGTTAATGTAAAAAACTCGCTATCTTGGACTATTTGTAATTGAGCCTTTGGCATCTTGTTTACTGGAACACTCATTGCTTCACTTAATGCTTGGAACTGATTA
>JAKISX010000008.1 GCA_021648405.1 Sulfurimonas sp.
AAGATTATATTTAACTACAAAAAAGTGTTGCGGTAAATGCATTTGCTAACATAGACGCAAAAATATATGGAGCGGAATTAAGTAGCTCTTATTTTGTAAGTGATGATATAACTCTTGATAGTGGGGTGTCTTATAAAGTTGGTAAAAAAGATGAAGCTCTTGGTGGACAAAATGATAAAGATTTAGCAGATATGGCACCACTTAGAGCAAATATAGCACTTAACTATGAATATGCAAACAACTCAATAGCAACTATGGAAGTTCAAGCTTCTGATAAGTGGAGCAGAGTTGATAGTGACAATGGAGAGCAAAAAATCAATGGATGGGCTATTTTAAATATGAAAGCAAAACACACATTTAGTAAAAATATAGAACTAACTCTAGGTGTAAATAATCTTTTTGATAAAACTTACGCTGTAAATAACACTTATGTAGATTTAACTCTTATAACTACTGGCGGAGCTGATGATGTTATGCTTATGAATGAACCTGGAAGATATATTTACTCTAATTTAACTTTTAAATTTTAAATTTATAAAGCCCTCTTTTATTACAAAGTGGATAAAATAACTTTATGATAAAAAGAGTAAAAACTAAACAAATTTTTGTTGGAGATGTGGCTGTTGGTGGTGATGCACCAATCTCGACTCAGTCTATGACCTATTCAAAAACATCAGATGTTGCTTCTACAGTTGAGCAAATAAAGCGCTTGCATTTTGCAGGTTGCGATATAGTTCGCTGTGCAGTCCCAAATATGCAAGATGCACTAGCCCTAAAATCTATCAAAGAACAAATTGACTTACCGCTTGTTGCAGATATCCACTTTAACCATCGCCTTGCACTTGTTGCTGCTGAAGTTGTTGATTGTATCCGAATTAACCCTGGAAATATTGGCTCTAAAGAGAAAGTAAAAGAGATAGTAAAAGCTTGTCAAGCTCGTAATATTCCAATTAGAATTGGTGTAAATGCAGGAAGCCTAGAGAAAGAATTTTTAAATAAGTATGGACAAACTGCACAGGGTATGGTTGCAAGCGCTGAGTACAACATAAAATATTTAGAGGACTTAGGGTTTGATAATATTAAAGTCTCTCTCAAAGCAAGTGATGTACAAAGAACAGTAGATGCATACAGAATGTTAAGACCTAA
The DNA here is from genome assembly GCA_021648405.1 of Sulfurimonas sp. GTDB lineage: Bacteria > Campylobacterota > Campylobacteria > Campylobacterales > Sulfurimonadaceae > Sulfurimonas. Next base: position 1,147 of record JAKISX010000008.1, read on the forward strand.
AAACAACTACCCTTTTCACCTTGGAGTTACAGAAGCTGGAACTCTTTTTCATGCTACTGTAAAAAGTTCTATTGGGTTAGGTGCTCTTTTACTTGATGGCATTGGTGATACTATGCGTGTGAGTATTACAGGGGAGCTTGAAGAGGAGATAAAAGTAGCTCGTGCGATTTTAAAAGATAGCGGAGCTATGCCTGATGGATTAAATATTATCTCATGCCCAACATGTGGACGTATTGAAGCTGATTTAGTAAGTGCTGTTGCTGAGATAGAAAAAAGAACAGCACACATAAAAGCCCCACTAAATGTGTCAGTTATGGGATGTGTTGTAAATGCAATAGGTGAAGCTGCACACTCTGATGTAGCAATAGCTTACGCAAAAGGCAAGGGTCTAATTATGGTAAAAGGTGAAGTTGTAGCAAATTTAGATGAAAGTGAACTTGTAGATAGATTTGTAAATGAAGTTGAAAATATGGCGAGAGACACTTTGTTATCGGAATCTTAATTTGGAATCTTTTATAGTTATTATGCTAAAATTGCTTTAATAATTAAAAAGGGTAATTTTGCAAGATAATTTATATAATTTAGCATTTGAGAGAAGTATTTTAAGCTCAATTGTATTTGAGCCTGAGCAGTTTGACGAGTTGAGTGTAGCACTAAAAAAAGATGATTTTTATCTCCCTGCTCATCAAGATATTTTCACTGTAATGACAAATCTTATGCAAAAAGATGAGCCAATTGATGAAGAGTTTATAAAAAAAGAGCTTTTAAAAATTAAAAAATTTGATGAACAAATTATGCTTGAGATTTTATCCACAAATCCTATTTCAAATACAAAAGCTTATGTAGCAGAGATAAAAGACAAATCTTTAAAACGCCATCTTTTAACACTTACAACAGAGATAAAAAGAGTTACAGTTGAAGAGGAGCTTCCATCTGCTGAAGTTATAGATATTGTAGAGAAAAAACTTTATGAAATCACTCAAGATAACCAGACAAGTGATTTTAAAGATAGCCCAAGAATGACTTACGATACGATGGAGTATATTAAAGAGATGAAAGCTCGTGGTAACTCTGTACTTGTTGGTGTAGATACAGGGTTTCATGAACTAAACAAGATGACCACTGGATTTGGTAAAGGTGATCTTGTAATTATTGCAGCGCGTCCAGCGATGGGGAAAACTTCTTTTATACTAAATACTGTAAATTCGCTTATTACAAAAGGAAAAGGTGTTGCTTTTTTTTCTTTAGAAATGCCCGCTGAACAACTGATGTTAAGACTTTTATCTATCCAAACTTCAATACCACTTCAACAACTCCGGCTAGGTGATATGAATGATAACCAATGGACATCCCTTGGTGGAGCAATAGATAAGATGAATGATGCTAAACTTTTTGTAGATGATCAAGGTAGTATAAACATAAATCAACTAAGAAGCAAACTAAGAAAATTAAAAAATCAACACCCAGAAATTGAGGTAGCTGTAATTGATTATCTTCAAATTATGCAAGGGGTTGGTAATCAAGATAGGCATCTACAGGTGTCAGAAATTTCTCGTGGATTAAAGATGCTTGCTCGTGAATTAGAGATGCCAATAGTAGCGCTTTCACAACTTAACCGTGGACTAGAGTCAAGAAACGATAAAAGACCAATGCTAAGTGATATTCGTGAATCTGGTTCTATTGAGCAAGATGCTGATATTATTCTTTTTGTTTATCGTGATGATATCTACCTTTATAAAGAGGAAAAAGAGCGTGAAAAAGCTGCTAAAGCTGAAGGTAAAGAGTTTACTCCAACTTATATAGAAAAAGAAGAAGAAGAAGCTGAAATAATCATAGGAAAACAAAGAAATGGACCAACTGGACATATAAAACTTGTTTTTCAGAAAAAACTTACACGATTTGTTGAACCAAGTCCACATGTTGTTGAGACCTCCTATGAAAATATAGATACAAAATCAGCAAATATTGATATTGGAGTTAACGATACTATATCAGCCCCTATGATTTAAGATGATACAAAAAGTTCAACTCTTTAGTACAAAACGGGACTTTTTATATTTTGTACTTGCATCTATTTTTATACTTTTTTATGCACTTCTTATAGAGTTTAATAACTACAAAAATCTTACACGATTTGATTCAGCCATAGTTGATGCTACGGTTTTAAAGCAATACGAAAAAACTAAACTTACTAAAAAAAACAGATTAAAAACTTATCAAGTATTAAAATTAAAATCTAAAGAAAATTTTACTTTTTATACAACTACTAAAAAAACATTTCCACATGCTGTTGGAAAGAAAATTAAACTTGAAATATGGGCTGGAAATATCAGTTTTTATGAGTATATGACAAGTTTTTATGCTTTTAGTAAGATTATGCACACCTATGATATACAATCATCAAAACAAAAGTTAAACTCTTTTATAGCATCTAAGCATGAAGATGAAAATATAACTCATATATATCAAGCACTCTATACAGCCTCACCAATGCCACAAAATTTACAAACTACTTTTTCTAACCTTGGTGTATCCCATCTCCTTGCTATTAGTGGTTTTCATTTAGGCGTATTAGCTACTCTTTTGTATTTTTTATTTAAACTGCCATATAAATATATGCAAAATAGATACTTCCCATATAGAAGCTATAAAGTAGATTCTTTTATTTTTATCTCCATCATACTGCTAAGTTATCTTATATTTTTAGAGTCTCCCCCCTCTTTGCTTCGTGCATACGCAATGCTGATAATTGGATTTATATTATACGATAGAGGGTATAAAATAATCTCTATGCTCACACTTGTTTTAACAATCTTTTTACTTTTGTCATTTTTTCCAAGACTTGTTTTTTCACTTGGTTTTTGGTTAAGTGTAAGTGGAGTTTTTTATATCTTCTTATTTTTAATTCATTTCAAAAAATTAAACAAAATCTGGCAGTTTATTTTAGTACCTGTATGGGTTTATATTATGATGCTTCCACTATCATTAATTATTTTTGAAAACTTCAGTATCTACCATCCAATCTCAATAATTTGGACATCATTATTTACTATTTTTTACCCTTTGTCTATTTTGTTTCACCTCATTGATGTTGGTGATATTTTTGATACTTTGTTAAACAGGTTAATAGCATTGGGAACTTTAGGTGTAAATTTAAAATTTGGGTTTACTTGGTTTATGCTCCATATGTTTTTATCACTATTAAGTGTTTTCAAAAAACCAATTATTTGGATTTTACTTATTAATAGCTTTTTTATTTTCATATACTCGATTTATCAAATAACATAATTTCATCCCATAAATAAAAATTATCCATGATACATATATCCATAAAAATAAAAACAATAAAATTGCAAATGAGCCATAAATCGTTGTATATGATTGATTTAAAAACACATAATAGATAAAACTATTTTTTGCAATACTAAATATAATGGAGATTATAAATGAACTAATTACAGCAGCTCTAAAACTAACTTTGATATTTGCAGACAATTTAAAAAGCACAAAAAATAAAACCCAAATAATTATATATGGAATTATTGGCAATATATTAAACCCAGACACCATGGAGTTAGATGCCATTAAGGTTGCAATATACCCTGTAATATAAAATGCGCCGCCCAAAGATACAGGAGTGATAATAAACATTAATAAATAAACCTTGATACTCTCTAAAAAAGTTCTTTTAGGTGCATGAAAAGCTCTATTTGCAATAAATTCATAATTTTTAAAAAAGAGTAGAGATGTTATAAAAAGTAAAATAATACTCACAGAACTCATCTCAATAGAATTTTGCAAAAAAACATTGATATGTTTCATTGCAACTTCTGAATTTACAGGTAGTAGATTTGAAAATATAAAATCTTGTATTTTCAAATAAATATCTGAAAATGATTTAAGTGATGTTAAAATTGTCATTAAAATTAGAAGTAAAGGTATAAAAGAAAAAATTGTATAAAAACTAAGACTAGCTGCAAAAAGAGTTAGTTCTTTATCCCCAAATGTATGAAATAAAAATTTGATATTTGCAAATAGCTTACTTTTTTTATTTAACATCTATAATAATCCTTTTTCATCTATATCTAATTCTATTATGGCACAAAGTATGTTAATTTTATATATTTAATTAAACCTTAATACATAATTGTATAATATAAGCAAAAGACTATAATATCACATATTTAAGGTTAAACTATGAGTATGATACAAAAGTTATCACTAACTTTATCAATAATTTTTTTAATATTTTTAGTTACAATAACCATGATAATTACTTTTAGTTTTAGAGATTCTGGAATTAATAGTGCCCAAAAGAGAGCTTTACTAACATCTGAAATTGTAAAAAGTGGTTTGACTGCTCATATGGTTAATGGGATGATGGATAAACGAACTTACTTTATAAATCAAATAGAAAATATTGAACATATTGATGCTTTATGGATTGCTCGTTCTCCCTCTGTTGTTAAACAATTTGGAAAGGGCTTTAACAATGAGATATCTCGCGATAAAATAGATACAATGGTGTTAGCCTCAGGTAAAATCAAGCAAGAAATGACAGAGACTGCTTCTAAAAGTACAATGCGTATGACAATCCCTTTTATTGCTACATCATTTGGAGAAACAAACTGCTTAAGTTGTCATAGTGCTAAAGAGGGAGAGGTTCTTGGGGCTATAAGTATGGTTTTAGATGTTACTGATGTTAGAGGAAGTAGTTTTATTACATCTAGCTATATTGCGATAGCAATAGTAATACTAATGCTTTTGGTATTATTAACCATAAATAAATATTTTAAACCTTATATTAATATTTTTTATTCTATAAAAGATGTAATGAAAGCTGCATATAATGGAGATTACTCTAAAAGAGTAGATGAACAAAACCTAAAAGAGAATAAATCTGTTGCTGATATGCTTAATTCTTTGCTTGAAAAATTACAAAAAGTTTTTGATGAGATTGATAAAAAAGTATATATTTTTGTTAAAAATCAAGATAAAAAAATATCTAATGACCCATTAATAAATATAAACAACACCATCGATCAACTCTCAGAAATATATAAATTTAAGCAAACTATAGAGCATGATAAAGGGCTAGAACATATATACGACAGATTAGCCCATGTGTTAAAAGTCAAATTTAAACTTGATGATTTTAGTATTATTGAAGCAGATACAATTAGTGGCTTAAAAAATGTTGTTTATTCTGTAAACGGTTGTCATTGTGAAGTTGAAAAAGGTAGTTGTCGTGCTGATCGCATAAAATCTATAGTTGATTCTACAATTTTTGACAATAGTTGCTCACAATTTAATAAAGCAAACTTAAATTATTTATGTATCCCATACTCTATCTCAAACGAATTAAATATTATCATATCTATTATTACAAAAAGTGAAACTGAAAGCCTAAGGGTTAGAAATTTAGTAAATTTAATAGAGGATTATATTGCAACAGCACAGCCAGCTATTGTTAGTAAAAAATTGATGCAAATACTAAATAAAATGGCAAGAGTTGATCAGTTAACTGGTATGTATAACCGTAAATATCTTGATGAATTTACAGAAACAGCTATCCCTCAAGCCCTAAGAACAAATACGCCCTATGGTGTATTAATGATAGATATTGATTTCTTTAAAATGATTAATGATACTTATGGTCATGATGTAGGAGATGAGGGGATAAGAGTCGTTTCTCGCGTTATAAAAGAATCAATTCGTTCATCAGATATTGCCATTAGGTTTGGTGGAGAAGAGTTTATAGTGCTTCTACATAATTGTGATAAAAATTTCGTAAAAGAAGTAGCTGAAAAAATTCGTATTAATTTTTCTAAACAAAAAATTTCTGCTGGCTCTAAATCATTTACTAAAACTCTTAGTATTGGTACTGTTATGTTTCCAGAAGATAGTGGTAGCATTTGGAAATGTATCAAATATGCTGATATGTCACTATATTATGCAAAAGAACATGGAAGAAATCAAGTTGTATCTTTTGATAAAAGTATAATCAAAGATGACTCAATGCAAGATTCTTTCTAATCTAATCCCATCTTTGCGGGATTTAGAATGTTATTTGGGTCAAAAGCCTTTTTTATAGACTTAAACAAATTCATCTCTTCATCTGTAAAAGCCATGTGCATATATGGAGCTTTTGCAAGACCTATACCGTGCTCACCACTTAAAGTTCCACCCAAATCAATAGTAGCAGCGAAAACCTCTTCTATTGCTTTGTAGGCGATTTTTACTTGTTCTGGATCACTTCCATCAACCATAATATTTGTATGGACATTACCATCGCCAGTATGTCCAAAACATGGGATCTTGATTTGATATTTATCCGCAATAGCATAAAATTTCTCTAAAAGTTCAGGTAAAACGGCACGGGGAACTGTTACATCTTCATTTAGTTTTTTACTTCCATAAACACTTAGAGCTGGTGATGCGTTACGACGAGCAAACCAAATATCTGTTGCTTCTTTTTCATCCTCAGCTATTTTAAATTCTCTACATCCATTTTCACGAAATACTTTCTCAATTTGAGTAAGTTGAAAGCTTAAATCCTCTTCCAAATTCCCATCAACATCAGTAATAAGAAGTGCTCCAGCATCTATAGGAAGACCTTTGTTAAATGTTTGTTCAACTGCGCGGATGGTTAGGTTATCTAAAAACTCCATAGCAACTGGTGTAATCCCACTAGCCATAGTTTTATAAACAGCCTCCATCGCATCGTTTACACTATCAAAAATTCCCATAGCTGTTTTAGTTAACTTAGGCTTAGGGATAAGTCTAAGTGTTATCTCACTAAGTACCGCTAAAGTTCCCTCAGATGCAATCAAAATACCACTAATGTTATAACCAGCTACATCTTTAATGGTACGCTTTCCAGCCTTAATAATATCTCCATTTGGTAAAACCGCACGAGTAGCCATCACATAGTCTTTTGTGATTCCATACTTTGCAGCACGCATACCACCTGCATTTTCACTTACATTTCCACCTAAAGTTGAGTACTCTTGGCTTGCTGGGTCTGGTGGATAAAAAAGCCCAATCTCTTCAACTGCTCGCTGCAAATCCATGTTAATAACACCTGGTTGGACTATAGCTACCATATTTTTAACATCAATCTCTAAGATTTTATTCATATGTCGCTCCATTGCTAAAACAATTCCGCCTGAACTTGGAAGTGCTCCGCCTGTAAAACCAGTTCCTGCTCCACGAGGTACTATGATGATTTTATGCTCATTACAGTACTTTAAAATCTTACTAATATCTTCTTCATCTCTTGGAAATATAACAGCATCTGGCTCAAAATGCTCACGAGTTGCATCGTAAGAGTAAGCAATTAAATGTGCTTTATCATCATAAATATTGTCATCACCAACAATTGAAGTAAAATATTTCATATGTTTATTATCTATCACAACTTATCCTCTATTTCAAACTCTTTTACTAAAAATTGTATTTTTTTATCACTATTTTGTATAATCTCAAAAAGTACTTTATTTGTTTTATTATAAGTTACTAATAACTCATAATAATATGGGGAGTAATCTTCTAAAGGGCTGCTACCCTCACCCCACCAAGCTTCTTCAATCTTATCTACGCGACTATAAAATGGCAATTCCATATCATTTTGTTGCATCTGTATATCTGAAATATTTAAAATTTTAAAACTTCTAGCATCTACTGTAAAAATTTTATTTTCTAAATAAAAGAAATAAAGACCAATGGTTGTGGAGATACTCATCTCATCAAAATCTTTTTTTAATGGTGTTGGATGTCCATTATAAGACAACATAGCTGCGAAAATATCTGGATGAACCCACTCTATAGATTTATTATTTTTTGTTATAAAATAATAAATGCCTGCACTTGGAGCAATTAATACAGCACGAGAGTATCCAAAAGCAAGAACAGCCCTATCTCCAACTTGAACTTTCCATAAACCTTGAGGTAAAGCATTATGCTTTAAATCATCATATTCACTCATTTTTAGAGTTGCAATTTCACTCTCTTCATCAAAACTCTCAACTACTACATTTTTTAATATGCTACTATGACTCTTTGTAAATTGATGGACTATAAAACCACTCATCCCAATCTCTATTTTAGCTATTTTAATTGTAGCAATGTTTTTTTCATTATCTACACTAACTATCTTGGAATCTAAAACTGATGAAAAAAGTTCTAAAACAAATAAAACTAGTACTAATATATACTTCATGTAACTTCTTTTTTATAATATGTGCAAGATTATATCAAAACTAAGCTAATTTTTGTTAAGGTTACGAAATAATTTTTTTTAGGTATATAATTTGTTGCGTTTACTAATCTTTTTTTTAATTACTACTTCACTGTTTAGCTCTAAAGTAGAATCACTCAGATGGTCTAATGGTATCTCATACTTAGTATTTTTGGAAAAAAACAATTTACCAACAAAAAAACTATATTATGATTTAGATAAAGATGATCAAACTTTAACAGAAGAGATTCGTTCTCGTACAAATTATCAGGTTTTAAAAAATACTAAAAATGAAGTCATTCAACTATTGATTCCATTAAATGATGAACTCCAAATCCACATCTACAAATATAAAGATAACTACTTTTTTGAAGCAATACCGATAATCTCTCATACAAAGAGAGAAGCTTTTGTTTTAAAAATATCACATTCCCCGCATTATGACATCATAAAAGCTACAGGAAGTAAAAAGTTAGCCCAAATTTTTGTAGAAAATTATAAATATTCGCTTAATTTTAAAAGAGATTTAAAAAAGGGCGATACTCTAGTGATGATGTACGATCAAAAATATCGTCTTGGGATTCCTTTTTCTATGCCAATTTTAAAAGCTGCCATGATTGAGATGAGAGGGAAAAAACATTATATTTACCTAAATGAAGATGAGCGATACTATAATGAAAAAGCTCATGAAATTGAGGGATTTTTACTAGCTCGACCTGTGAAAAATGCCAGAATATCTTCATACTTTACAAAAAAAAGATTTCACCCAATTTTAAAAAAATATCGTGCTCACTTAGGTGTAGATTATGCAGCAAGGCGTGGCACGCCTATTGTTGCAGCTGGAAATGGTCGCATAAGTTTTATTGGCCGTAATCGTGGTTATGGTAATCTTATAAAAATTCGTCACGCTGATGGATATACTACTCTTTATGCTCATCAGAAATCTTTTAGAAAGGGTATGAAAAAAGGTAAATATGTTAAAAAAGGTCAGACTATAGGTTATGTAGGAACTACTGGTCTCTCAACTGGTCCTCATCTACATTTTGGTCTTTATAAACATGGCCGAGCTATAAACCCTCTGCGTGTTGTTCAAGTTACAACCAAAAAATTAAAAGGAAAAGCTAAAAAATCTTTTTTAAGATTAAAAGAAAACTATAATCAAAGTCTTAATATACATTTAACAAATAATTCACATTTTATTAAAGAGCCTAAGCCAAGTAGTATATGTTATTTTAATGGAGAAAATATCTATGAGTAGTATAGATAAAGTGGGTAAATTAACAAATCCAAAATTTATAAAACCTATTAAAATAAACTATACACACAAGGGTCAAAAAAAAATTTGGGAAGCTGTTATAAATCATGATAGCGTCTCAATTTTACTATATCATAAAGAAAAAGATGCTTTTGTGATAGTAAAACAACTCCGCATCCCTGTTTTGTATATGAATAAAACAAATGGAGAGATGCACGAACTTTGCGCTGGTTTAGTTGATAAAGATAAGCCTATAAAACAAATTGCAAAAGAAGAAGTTTTTGAAGAGTGTGGCTATGATGTAGCATTAAAAAATATCCAAAAAGTTAGTTCATTTTATACAAATGTAGGCACAAGTGGAGCTTTGCAAACACTTTTTTATGCACAAATAGATTCTACAATGAAAATTAACGATGGTGGTGGTCTTATTGAAGAAGATATTGAAGTTATATATATCCCACTTCAAGATGCAAGAAAATTTATGTTTGATGAGAGTTATCAAAAAACACCTGGTCTAATTATGGGATTTTACTGGTTTTTTGATACTCACCCTGAACTTTTTGCTCCGTCATCCTGAACTTGCACCCTAAGGGTATTTCCTACGGGCATTCAGGATCTGCTCTAGGATAACTTCCTACCCAAACTCTATTGGGTCCATATCTATCTCACACAACATATCTTTTGAGGACATAATAGCCTCTATTAGCTTAGTGCTTTTATCAGCTCTTAGTAAAATCTCAAATCTATACTTATTTGAAATTCTCTCAATCGCACATTTTCCATATCCAACTACCTCTATCTCTTTAAAAATCAAAAGTTTTTCACGCATAATCTCCATAGATTCTCTTGCTTTAGCTCCATTTTTATGTGAAAATAAAACTCTACAAAGTTTTTTATATGGTGGATACAACTCTTTTCTAAATTCTTTTTCATCTTCTAAAAATTCTTCATAATTATCTAAATATGTTTTAAAAAAACCCTCGTTAAAACTCTGAACTAAAACTTTTGCATCTTTTTTACGACCACTTCGTCCTGCTATTTGCAACAAAGACGATAGTGCTTTTTCACGAGAAGCGTAATGAGACATATTTAACATATTATCCATACCTAAAACCACAGCTAAAGTTACACCATGATAATCATGACCTTTACTTAACATCTGCGTACCTATAAGTATATCTGTTTGTTTTTCATTAAATCTCTTAAGGGCTTTTTTTAACTTTGAAGTTGTAGTTATAGTATCCCTATCAAACTGCTCTATATTAGCATCATTAAACTCTTCATTTAAGTTTTTGACAGCCTCTGCCGTCCCTAATCGAGAACTTACTAGTGAATCACTACCACACGAGCAACATCTTTGAGGCAATGCTTGAGTATAGTTACAATAGTGACATTTTAACGCATTTGATTTATTGTGAATACTCATACCAATACTACAAAATACACACTCATAATGATGCCCACAATCGTTACAAATCAGATGTTTAAAATTTGCACGAGTTGGTATAAAAACAATTGATTGCTCTTTTTTATCGAGCGTTGCTTTTAAAGAGTCTAAAATCAATGCACTTAAACATTCAGCACTTTTTTCATACATGAACTCTCTATTTGAATTAAAAAAACCACCCTTAAGTCGAAAATATGGAAATTTTACAAATGAACTTAAAGATGGTGTAGCACTACCTAAAACAACGGGAATATTATGAAGTTTTCCCATGTATATTGCTAAATCTCTAGCATTATATCTTGGACGAGATGATGATTTATAACTATCATCGTGTTCCTCATCTACAACTATTAAGCCTAAATTTTTTATTGGTAAAAAAAGAGTTGAACGAGGTCCTGCAATTATTTTTGCCTCGCCACTTCTTATTTTTTGCAATGCCTCTCTTTTTTGTTTTGGAGTTAATTTTGAGTGGTACATAACAACTCTGTCTTCAAAATGCTCTTGTAATCTAATACCCATTTGTGGGGTAAGGGATATCTCTGGCATTAAAAATATACTACGCTTGTTTGTTGCTAAAATATCTTGAAAATATTTCATATAAATCTCTGTTTTTCCACTACTTGTATCGCCAAACAAAAGAGATATTTTGTGTTGTTTTAAAAAAGAAAGAGTATCTTCTTGTTTTTTTGAGAGTTTTAAACTAGATTTTTGGGTCAAGCCCAAGAATGACGAAGAGTTGTCCTCCTCAGCTTGACAGGCAATACCACCCTCGTCATTCCAAACTTGTCCCACAATGGGATTACTTCGGTCATTTGGAATCTCATCCATAAATGGTGTCATTACCCCAAAAGCATCACCCAATGAACAAATATAATAAATAGAGATAAATTTAGCCAACTCCATCTGCTTATTTGAAAAATAAAATTCGCTAATATTTAAAATTTCATTTGTTTGAAAATCTGGCTCTTGACATATAAATATTACAATACCTCTAAGCTCTCTTTTTTTGACATTAACATCAACAATTGTTCCAAGTTTTAATTTTTTTTTAGATTTGTAGGTAAACTCACCAAGAGGCGAGCTAATAAGAAAGATTTTATAGTAATGCAAGGAAATTATTTTAGTTTGTTAAAGCATCACAATCATTTGTTGTAGCGGGTACACAAGTAAAGTTTCCATCGACTGATTCATATATAAAAGCTGTAATTCTTGTGCCGGAGTTAAATTCATACACTTCATCACTTGCAGTACTTATAATATTCCAATCGCCAGCGTCAGTACCCCTTCTGATACCATTAGATAAGAGTGTTCTATTACCATCTCCTGTAAAAAGTACAACAGAAGCTGTTGAAGGAGTAAGTTGAGGAATATATGTAGCAGTTCCTCTTACCAAACTTCTTTGTCTTTCAGTCATAATAGCAGAGCGGATTGCTGCTACATTTGATTTAGCTTTAGCTAGCTCGGATGTATTTTTCATACCAGTAAACTTTGGAACAGCAACAGCTGCTAATGTTCCAAGTATCACTATTACAAAAATCAATTCTATCATTGTAAATGCATTTTTTTTATGTTTCATATTTGCTTCTTTTTGTCTATTATAACTGAATTATTATAATATTAATATTATTTTGGAATTATATATTTAGTTGGAAGTGTTGTATGCATTCCCAACGCAAAGCGCGGGAACGAGTTATAACGAGAACGAGGTGGTAGTTTGCTTAGTTTTTAGCTTTTAAGCCTGTACCATTTACATCAACTAATAAAGTTGATCCACCTTCTTTATACCAAAACTTTGGAGAAGCAGAAGCATTTCCATCTCTACAAAGAATATGAAATTTATCATCTTTAGTAGAAATTACAACTCCAGCTTGTTGTGAATTTAAAACTGTAGCAGGAAAACAATTCGCTGTATTAATACTATCGGTAGCATTAAATGAAGCTGGATATTCAGTGTCTGCGCCCGTTATTACATAAGCAGCATCTGTTATAGAACCATCATTATCATCCATTAAAGATTGACTCCATTTTGATGGGGCAACAGTACGATTTAATGTACCAACAAACCCTTTTATTACACCCTCATCAGCACTATCTTTAACCCCAATAAGTTTTGGAACAGCAACAGATGCTAAAATACCTAAGATAACTATAACGAAGATCAATTCGATCATTGTAAAACCAGCTCTTTTCATAAGAGATCCTTTAAATATAAAATATTCGGTTACACTAGTAACCCTGATGCACATTATGCTCTTCTATCTATTAATATTTGCTTAATTTTGTATATTAAATAAATTTTACAAAATAGATTTAGATTCTGAATCGAGTTCAGAATGACGGAGTGTTAAAACTTTTGTCATCTTGAATTTGCACCCCGATGGTATTTCCTACGGGCATTCAGGATCTAGGTTATGCAAGAAACTTAACAGTATTGTAATATGGAACTGTTTTTGCTTTAGAATAATTTATATATAGATTTCCAATCGAGTTAAGAATGGCAAAGTGTTTTCCTTGTCGAGCTGGGAATGTTAAGAAGGAAAATTATGAGTATTTCGGTTTCTCGCACATCAGTACTAGCAAAAGAAGCTCTTAATTATCGTGCTGTTCGTGAGAAGATGATAGCATCAAACATAGCAAATGCTGATACCCCTTTTTATAAACCAAGAGATATAGAGTTTAGTGAGTATATGAAACAAAAAAAAGCTGAAATTATGGGTGATAAAAATGATAAATTAGAGCTTGCTACTACAAACGGCGCGCATATACCCCTTCAAAAAATTAGCTCATCTTCAATGCCAACTACTTATTTTCGCAATGGTCACATGGCTAGAAACGATGGAAATAGTGTTGATTTAGATGTTGAAACAACAGAGCTGAGTAAAAATTCAATTATGTTTAATGCTCTTATTCAAGCGATTAAAAAAGATGGGAAGATATTTAAAAGTGTCATCGAAGCATCTGCAAAGGTTAGATAATTATGGGAAATTTTTTAAGTAGTTTTGATATTAGCGGTTATGGCTTAAGTGCTCAAAGGGTTCGTGTAAATGTTATATCATCAAATATTGCAAATGCTCAAACAACTAGGACTGATGAGGGTGGGCCATATAGAAGAAAAGAGGTTGTTTTTAAAGCGATAGATTTTAATGATGCCTACAATAAAGCATTAGGAAATGAAACCAATTCTGCTTCATATCAAGACCCACTAAACGAGGGTAATTTTGGGAAAATTGTAAATCCTGCTATAATGAGTGTTATAGTTGATAAAATTTCAAGAGATGACCGTGAGCCAAAAATGAAGTTTGAGCCCAATCATCCAGATGCAGATGCTTCTGGTTATGTTGCGTACCCAAATATTAATCCTGTTATCGAAATGGCCGATTTAGTAGAAGCTACTAGAAGTTATCAAGCTAATGTAGCTGCATTTCAAAGTGCAAAAGATATGGCAAATAGTGCAATTTCACTATTGCAATAAAATAAAGGAAAGTAGATTATGACTAATATTAATGGTGTCTTAGGCAGTTCTACAGCAGAACTATTAAAGCAAAACGCTAAAGCTACTAAACCTGGTGGAGCAGCTTTTGCAGAGCACTTAAAAGGTGCTCTTGAAGAGGTTAATAGGCTACAAGTAAATAAAGAAAAAGCAGTAGCAGAGATTGCAACTGGTGAAGTAAAAGATTTGCACCAAGCAGCTCTCTCTATAGGAAAAGCTGAAACAAACATGAAACTGATGTTAGAGATTAGAAATAAAGCTTTAAGTGCCTATAAAGAACTTGGTCGTACACAGTTATAATTGGACTCTATGATTAATTAAAAGCTAGATTTTGGGTCTAATTGCTAATTCTTCAGATAATTCAATCATTTATTTATTAATAAAAAGAATTTTCAAAAATGATAAACCCCAATAAAAGCAAAAAAATATTTTTACTTTATACCCTTATATCTATAGGGTTTATAATATTTTTGAGTGTAATGCTCATCTTAGTTATTAAACCTCGCAACCTCCCATCTTTGTATTCAAAAGACACATCTAAAGCTATGAGAGGAAACATAATAAGTGCTGATGGTTTTACAATAGCTTCAACTTCAAAACTATATAAAGCTGTTGTAAATACAAAATATATTGACCCATTAAAAAAAGAACTTTTTGTTGAACTTTTTAGTATCTACTCTGGTATGAAATCTAGTGAAGTGAAAAAAAAACTATCTAAGCGTAACGGTGTTGTAGTTTTAAGCTATAAAATCAATGAAAAACACGCACAATATCTTAAAAAATTATCATATGAACTTCGTCGATATAAAGTTTTTTTATCACTAACTAATCCAATCTCTAAAATAAAATCTATCCATGGGCTTAGCATAATTGAGAGTGGCGAAAGTAGAGAATACCCATATGAAAAATTGCTAACACCAATTATTGGCTATACACATAAAATTGAAGAGGATGGCTATACTAAAACTCGTGGTGTCAAAGGTCTAGAAAGACGCTTTGAAGCTGAATTAAGTTCAAGACAAAATGCACTGAGTCAAGGAAAAAGAGATGTTAATGGTTATATTATTTTAAATAAGCAAAGCTTTACTAAACAACAACTAAATGGATTAGATTTAAAATTAAATATATCAGCTTTTCTTCAAATAAGAATGGAAAGTATGTTAGATACAATGAAAATAGATTTAAGAGCTAAAGAGATTACAATAGCTATTATGGACTCAAAAAATGGAAAAGTTTTATCACTAGCTAGCTCAAATAGATACCTTCCAAAAAAAATCAAAAAAAAAGATTACCCATCTTTAAACTCTTCAATTATAGAATATAGCTTTGAACCAGCTAGTGTTATTAAAACTTTAACTTTTGCATTACTTTTAGATAAAAAATTAATAAATCCATATGATTTGGTAAATGGACACAATGGTCGTTTTAAAATTGGTAATAAAATGATTACAGATGAGCATGAATTTGATTGGCTCTCAGCTGAAAATGTAATAGTACACTCTTCAAATATAGGTATAGCTCAACTTGCACAAAAATTAAATGGAAGTGAATTTAATGAGGGATTAAAAAAATTTGGTTTATCTTCTGCATCTACACCTGATTTAATATATGAAAAAGTAGGCTCTGTTCCTAGTTCCATACAATTAAACAATGAGATTTATAAAGCTACTTCTTCTTATGGTTATGGGATACATTCCAACCTTATGCAATTAATTCGTGCATATTCGGTTTTTAATAATAATGGAAAAATGACAACTCCTCAAATAGTAGATGCATTTATAGATGAAACCAAGCATGAAATTAAAATCCAAAATAATGAACAAATACAAGTTATAAGCCCAGCAACCGCTCAAAGGGTAAAAAAGATACTTATAAAAACAGTAAATAAAGGGACTGGTAAAAAAGCGATAACTGAAGGTTTAGTAGTTGGTGGAAAAACGGGAACTGCTCACAAAGTTGAAAAAGGTCGCTATATAAATAAATACAATACTGTTTTTTTAGGTTTTGTAAATGATGCTACTCATAGCTACACAATGGGAGTAGTAGTAAATGAACCGAAAAAAAGTCAATTTGCATCTCAAACAGCAGTTGTCGTTTTTAAAAAAGCTACTGATATTTTAGTAGCTAATAATTATCTACAACCAGATATTGTCAAGTAATCTAGTATTTCCAATTTTTACTTCAACTAAAATAATTGTATTTTTTAATTTTATATTTTTTATTTGGTTAAATTCTCTATCTAAAATTTCAATATAAAATATCTCTAAATCTTTTAAAGATTCTCTCATTTTATCTATTATTTTTAGTGAATTTAATTCACCATTTTTTACCAAGTTTGAAGCAAGATTTAAAGAACCTGGAATATTAAGAGCTTTTTTTCGCTCCTCTTTAGATAAATATATATTTCTACTGCTTAATGCTAGTCCATCTAGATCACGAACCGTATTTACCGCTACAATCTCTACATTCATAAACAGTTGCTTTACCATTAAACTTATAAGATTTAATTGTTGTGCATCTTTTTTTCCAAAATAAGCGCGCGAGGGATTTACTATATTTAAAAGCTTATTTACAACCGTTAAAACACCATTAAAGTGCGAAGGCCTAGTAAAACCCTCTAAAACATAACCTCTAATATTTGGGGATGCTATACTAACTTCATCTTTTGAATAGATATCGTTAACATTTGGGAAAAATAAAATATCTATACCAGCTAATTTGCAAATTTTTTTATCTGCTTCATCACGCCTAGGATATTTATCTAAATCTTCATCTGCATTAAATTGTGTAGGATTTACAAATATACTTACTATTGTGAATTCATTGTTTTTTTTAGCATCTTTAATTAGTGATAAATGACCCTCATGAAGAGCTCCCATAGTTGGAATAAATCCTATTGTTTTGTCTATAGTTTTTAAATAGTTTTTTAGTTCAATTGGGTTTGAGATAATCTTCATTTTAAGCCTAAGTTTTATATAATCGCATTATACAATATACTTACTTCGTCATTCTGAACTTGCACCCCAAGGATATTTCCTACGGGCATTCAGAATCCAATTAAATTAACTAGATCCTAAAGTAAGTTTGGGATGACGATAATTTAGGAAAAATATGGACAACTACGAATATACTGAACTTTTAAAAACTTTATCAACAAAAATGGAAAACATTACAGGTGTTATTGAGCCTAATAAAATACAAACTAGATTAGATGAGATTAAAAAACTTGAAAATGATCAAGATTTTTGGAGTGATGCAAAAAATGCAGCAGTTGTTCAAAAAGAAAAAACACAACTTGAAAGAAAATTAAATAAATATTTAATCGCAAAAGCAACCATAGAAGATGCTAAAGAGCTTTATGAGATGGCTAAAGAAGAGAATGATGAAGAATCTATTGAAGCTTTATATGATGAAGCTTCAAGCTTAGATGCTAATATTCAAAAGATGGAGCTTGAAGTCTTACTAAGCGGAGAAACAGACGCTAATAATGCTATTGTTTCTATCCATCCTGGGGCTGGGGGAACTGAGAGTCAAGATTGGGCACAAATGCTTCTTAGAATGTATAAAAGATGGGCTGAAAGACGAGATTTTAGTGTAGAGGTGCTAGATTATCAAGTTGGGGAGGAAGCTGGTATTAAAGATGCCTCTATTCTTATAAAAGGTGAAAACGCTTATGGATATTTAAAAGTTGAAAATGGAATTCATAGACTTGTAAGAATTTCCCCCTTTGACTCAAATGCCAAACGCCATACCTCTTTTAGCTCAGTAATGGTATCCCCAGAGATTGATGATGATATTGACATTGTCATAGAAGATAAAGATATTCGGGTAGATACCTATAGGGCTAGTGGAGCTGGTGGACAACATGTAAACAAAACCGAATCAGCAGTTAGGTTAACCCATCTTCAAACGGGTGTAGTAGTTCAGTGTCAAAATGGAAGAAGCCAGCATAAAAACAAAGCTACTGCTATGAAAATGTTAAAATCACGCCTTTACGAACTTGAGCTAGAGGAGAAAAAGGCTATAGAAGATGGTGTTGCAAAAAGTGAAATAGGATGGGGACATCAAATCCGTTCTTATGTTATGCAACCTTACCAGCAAGTAAAAGATACTCGCTCAAATATCCCCTACTCTAATGTTAGTGCAATTCTTGATGGAGATATAGATGAGATGATAGAGGGCGTTTTAGTAGCTCAAAAGAGAGTGTAGCTCCAATTGTGCTTTAACTTTTGCCACATGACCTTCAACACGAACCTTTTCAAAAACAGCTTTTACAACTCCCTCAGGATAAATAATAAAAGTTGCACGAACTATTCCTATATACTCTTTTTAATACACAAACAACAAAAAATATACCCATATTCCAGATAAAGAAGTAAATAGCACTCCAACAAATGTTGCTCTAGCCATCTTTTTATGTGTATTTTCTCGTAGATGTTTTTTTGTTCTTGTTATAACTAAAAACCAAATAATAAGAGTAAGCACAGATATAACTATATGAGCTATCAATACGATAAATGCATAATCGTATGATACTGAACTATCTTCCATAAAACCCTTAAACCCTCCGCCCATTCTAACACCTACTTCAAAATAAATAAGCACAACTACCGTTACTATAAAAAGTACTATTTGGGCTAAAGCATGATATTTATATTTTTTTGTAACTGCGAGTAAGATAGCTCCTATCATTAATAATGGTAAAATTGCAACTATTATAGTTACAAAATCCATAAAAAATGGTGCACGTGTCCCTAAAAAACCTACTTCAAACATATAGTCCATTTTTAACCTTTACTCTTTTGATATTTGTAATATATAAACGCGAGTATAGCTAAAGAAGTTAATATTATGTAAATGATTTGTTTTAAATATATATCTATAAGTTCTTTGTTTTCACCAATATAGTATCCCAATAAAACTAAAATTAATGCCCATAAACCTGCACCAAGTGCTGTATAAAATGAAAAAGTCCCTAAATGCATTTTAGATAACCCAGCAGGGATAGAGATAAGTTGGCGAATACCAGGGATAAGCCTACCTGTAAAGGTTGAGATTGCTCCATGTTTATTAAAATAGTTATCCATTTTATCTAAAGCGCTCTCTTTTATGAAAAAATATTTACCATATTTAACCAAAAAATTTCTTCCAAAGAAAAGTGCGAGATAATAATTTATAAAAGCACCAACCATTGAACCACCCAAACCACTAGCCATAATCAAATACAGATTCATTTTACCTTCACTAGCCAAGTATCCAGCAGGGATAAGAATGATCTCACTCGGAAAAGGGATAAATGAAGACTCAACTGTCATAAGCATAAATATCCCTAAATATCCCCAATCAAAAATTAATTCAACTAAATCTTGTGCTAACTCTTTAATCATTTAAAACCTTCTTTACATCTTGTATCATTTTTTTTGCAACATCTTTTTTAGAATATTTTAAAAGTGCTTCACTTTTTTGTTTGAGAGGCTCTTTTAAAATAGATATCATCTTTGAACGAAGCTTATCCCCTTCACGCTCACACCATCCTAAATTTTTATTAACAATAAATTTAGCATTAAAAAATTGATGATCTCCAGCAGCATGTGGATATGGAATAAATAAGGCTGGTAACCCATTTGCAATTAGTTCCCAAAGTGTTGACGCTCCAGCTCTAGAGACTGCTAAATCTGCCTTAGCTATCAACTTATCTAGCTTCTTTGTAAAAGCATATAGTTGTACCTCTACATCTAAATCTTTATACTCCTGTTTTACTCTAGCAAAATCATTTTCTCCAGCTTGATGAATGATTTTAATACCTTTTTTTTGTAACTTATGGGCTACACTTAAAGCCAAATCATTTATGGTTTTTGCACCATGGGAACCACCTAAAAAAATTATAGTTTTTAACTCATCTCTAACTCTTCTAGACTTAAATAATCCCTCTTTAACTGGATAACCTTTTATAGGTGAGCTTTCATCATACGCTGATATAAATCTTGAAGCATATGGTTTTAACAATGAGTTTAATCTTCCAACAACTGCATTTTGTTCATGGATAAAAAGTGGTAAAAATCTACTTAGCGTTGCAAATGAAGCTGGTGCTGCTGAAAATCCTCCAACACTATAAGTAGCTTGAATTTTATGATATTTTAGAATTTTACGAGATTTTAAAAATGCTAAAAATACTTTAAGCAATGCTTTTAGTTTTCCCAAACCTTTTTGATTTACAACACCTGTAGTATCTAAAAAATAAACATGAGAAAAAGAACTGTTGTTTTCAAAATATTTTTTATCTTGACCACTTGTAGAGCCTATAAAAATAACCTCATGACCATCAGCAACCCCAACCTCAACTAGAGCCTCTGCTATCATAAGGTGCCCACCAGTTCCACCACCAGTTATACATAGTTTCATTTTTCTCTCTCCATGTTAACTTTTTTAGATGCCATTAAAATCATCCCTATTCCAATTGAAGCAGCAATCACTGCAGAGCCTCCATAAGAGATAAAAGGAACTGAGATCCCCTTAATGGGAGTAATTCCACTAATTCCATAAGCGTTTACTAAAAATGCAAAACTAAGCATCAAACCAATCCCTATACTAAAAAGATATATATGAGCATCACCTGAACGATTTGCTATTTTAAAAATCCTTTGTAGCATCCACATAAAAATAAACACTACAAAAACAATACCAAAAAAACCAAACTCTTCAGCAAGTCCAGCTAAAACAAAATCAGTATGAACTTCTGATAAAAAACCAAGTTTAAATGTTCCATTTGCTATCCCAATACCAAAAAAACCACCATTGCTGATAGCATTTAGTGAATGCCCTATTTGATATGGAACAACTTCAGTTGGAACTCGAAGCTCACTAGCTAATGATTCTGGTAAAAATGAAAGTATTGTATCTTGTGCGGATGCCCACCAAGATTTTATACGCACTATTCTATGTTCAGCCGTAAAAATGAAAAATACAAAAAATATTAATGCAGAAGATAAAAGTGTAAAGAAAAATCTAAAACTACTACCTGCAAACATCAACATAAAAAGTAAAGTAAGTCCTAAAACTACAACTTGACCTAAATCATTTTGAACAAAAGCAATCATAAACATAGCTACTAAAAAAACAAGAGCATAAGGGGCAAAACGCTTAAATTCATCTTTTAAATTCATATCTTTATGATCACCTAATTTTCTTGAAAAACTCCATGCTAGAAAATATATAAATCCAATTTTAAAAAACTCAACTGGAGCTAAAGAGAAACCAAAAAGCTTTATCCATCTTTTTGCTCCACCAACTGCTGATACTAAAAATTCTGGTAAAAATGGCATAGCTATAATTAAAATTGTAGAACCTATAAATAGAGTAAACCCAATAGGTGTCAGCCATTTATCCGGATTAAGTTGAGCCAATCCCCAGATTATAAAAATACTTAAAATCCCAAATATAGCTTGACGCATAGCAAAATGAAACTCATTTACTTCAAAAAGCAAAGTTGTATATGAAGATAAACTATATGCCAGTATTATGCTAATCGCAATAAGTATAGACACTAAAGTAAAAAGTTTTTTATCAGCCAAAAAAATTACTTTATTTTATTTATTTTTAAAACAAATTCAACTTCAGCTTTTGATATATGAAGCTCTTTTGATATAGTCTCTAAGTCAATCCCTTGTTTATAAAGTGAGATTACTTTCTCATCATCATTCCCATGAATAGATGATGGAATTGATATCTGCTTTACTCCATTTTCTAAATTTGCAAGACGAGAATCTATTTGAGAATCTATCATATCTACACTCTCTTGTACTTGCTTTAATGCCTGAGATAGAGGGTGAACTAAATCATAAACGCTTCTTTCAATCTCCTGATATATCTCTTCATCACTCATGCCGCGAGAATCTATTTTTAATTTTATATGCATCTCTTTTGTACTTTTTTTTAAATAAAAAATTTCTCTGTTTAATTCTTCCACAACCGATGCTATAGAGCGTATATTTTGATTATATTGTGCATCTTTTGTATATACATAGTATATTAAGTAGAGTATAATCGCTGACATTACCACAATGATATACTCTAAATGAAAAAAATCACTATATGTCATGATTTTTTCTCTTTAGCTTCACGAATTAATATACGCTCTCTCGCAGTTAAGTATGAGCTCCACTCTTTTGAGTCCCCTTCATGTATTTTAGTAATTTCTGCTAAAGAGCTATCAAGGGCTTTAAAATAAATTGCAACATCTCTTTTTGGATGTACAGGGATAGCTACACGAGCATAGTAATTTTGTCCAACCTCTAATTCTGATGACTCTAGCTTAAAGTGGTCATGTCCAATTGATTTTATTTCAGCTTTATTGGATAATGATACTCTTTTAGGTTTTTCATCTTTTAGTATCATCTCTAAATTATCAATTTTTCTATGTAACTCTACTATAAGATTGAGTAAAACATCATCTGTTTCAGCTGTTTCACCCCTTGCTCGTGCGAGTTTCAGCCATTGGCTAATTGGGTCTTCATCAATTCCACTAAGTTGTTGATATTCTTTTATAAAAATTTCTTTATTATCTGATATTTTCGAATATTCAAGGCTTATTGGTGCTGGAACTAAACGAACACTCATGAAAAAATCCTATCCATAACTATTAATATAAAAAAGGCAATCCCAAGATAGCCATTTACCGTAAAAAAAGCCTTGTCAATTTTTGTAAAATCTTTTCTAACTAAATAATGTTCATATCCAAGCATAAATGCGCTTAAAATAACAGCTATCCAAGCAAAACTACCAAGTGATGCTACCCAAACAAACATAGCCCAAAAAACTATACTTAGTATATGAAAAATTAATGATATAAAAAGTGTAGCTTCTGTTCCGTATTTTGATGGAATTGAGTGTAAATTATTTTGTATATCAAACTCAATATCTTGGAGTGAATAAAGCAAATCAAATCCTGCTACCCAAAAGATAACACCTAATGATAATAAAACAGACCAAGGTGTAATCTCTCCAAGAACAGCAACAACACCAGCAATTGGAGCTAGTCCTAAAGAGATACCAAGGACTACATGAGCAAAAGATGAAAATCGCTTAAAGTAAGAGTAAGAGCCTAAAACAAAAAGAATTGGAAAACTAAGCCAAAAAGCCAAAGAGTTTATCATATATGCTATAGCTATAAATACCAAAGCATTTACAACTACAAAAAGCATTATCGTTGAGGCACTAAGCCTTCCATCTACATTTGGTCGGCTTGAAGTTCTTGGATTTTGTCCATCAATATCACGATCAGCATATCTATTTAAACCCATAGCAAAGTTTCTAGCCGTTACAGCAGCACCTGCTCCAAGAATTAAAAGAGTAAAACCAAACCATCCATCAGCTGCTACAATCATTGCTATAAAAATAAATGGAAGAGAGAAGATAGAATGCTCAAACATCACCAACTCATTAAAGTCCTTTATTTTACTCATACATCTTTGCAAAAAATACCCCTAAATTATTTTAATAAGCGTATTTTACCTAAAGCTTGGTTAAAATTTAATTTTTTATTATTAGACTTCTTGCAAAACTTAGATCCTGAATCAAGTTCAGGATGACGAAAACTCCAATGCTCCGTCATTCCAAACCAAGTTCAAGATGACAAAAACTCCAATGCTCCGTCATTCCAAACTTGATTTGGAATCTATTTTATTTTATCTATTATTGCATCTACAGAGAAACCAAACTTCTCAAATAGTTGAACCGCTGGTGCTGACGCTCCAAAACTGTTCATTGCAATCACTTCATCTGCAAATTTATACCATTCTAACCCACGAGCAGCTTCAATAGCTATTTTTTTTGTATCTGGGTTAATGATAGAATCAATATAAGCTCTATCTTGCTCAATAAGTAAATCAAAACAAGGCACCGAAACGACATTTACTGGTACATCAATAGAATTAAGTTTTTCTTTAACATTTAATGCAAGTTCAACTTCGCTTCCAGATGCCATTAAAGTAATTACAGCATTTTCATCGCTTACTAAAAGATAACCACCCTTGCCTACTTCTCCACCTACACCAGATGGAAGAACTGCTAAATTTTGACGCGAACATACAAATGCAGATGGAGATTTTTTCATCTCTAAAGCAGTTTTCCACGCTTGAATATTTTCTCTTGCATCTGCTGGTCTCCAAACATAAAAGTTAGGTAATGCGCGAAATTGACTTAAATGTTCAATTGGTTGATGAGTTGGACCATCTTCACCAACACCAATAGAGTCATGAGTCCAAATAAAAAATTGTTGAATACCTGTAAGCGCTGCAATACGAGCTGCTGGTTTTAGATAATCTGAAAATACAAAAAATGTAGCTGAAAAAGGAAGAAGTGGACCATAAAGAGCCATTGCATTTACAATAGATGCCATTGCATGTTCACGAATACCAAAGTATATATTTCTTCCCTTTGGAAATACACCCATATCATTTAGATTAGTTTTATTTGATGGACTTAAATCCGCACTCCCACCTAAAAAACTTGGAATTGCTTTAGCAATAGCATTCATAATTTTTCCATTTGTACTACGAGTAGCTTCTGCTTTTTCAAATACTGGGTAATCTATACGAGAAAAATCAGGATTTAAAAGAGCCTTTAATGCCTCATTTTGTTCCATTAAAGGCATTGTTTTATGAGAATGAATCCATTCACGCTCAAGTAAATCACCCTCCTCTATTGCGCATCTAAATCTAATCATAACATCTTCATCAACATGAAAAGTTTTACTTGCATCAAATCCAGCAGCCGTTTTAGCTTCTGCAATAATTTCATGCCCAAGTGGTGCACCATGAGAATGATGTGAACCCTCTAATTTACCCGCACCTTTTGCAATTATAGTATTTGCAATGATGATAGTTGGTTTTTTATTTGCTTTTGCCGTTGTTAAACAAGTGTCAATCTCATCAAAGTTGTGCCCATCACACTCTAATACATCCCATCCTTGAGATTCAAATCTTTTAGTAATATCTTCTGAGATACTTAAATCAGTAGAACCCTCAATAGTGATACGATTTGAATCATAGATAAGAATTAAGTTATCAAGTTTGTTGTGTCCTGCGATTGAGCATGCTTCATAACTTATACCCTCTTCTAAATCACCATCTCCACACAAACAATAAACATTATGATTTATTAACTCAGCAGTCTCAGAATTAACCTGTGCGCCAACAAATTTAGAAGCCATTGAAAAACCAACAGCGTTAGCAATACCTTGACCAAGTGGACCAGTAGTTATCTCTATCCCAGCTGTATGAGCATACTCTGGATGTCCTGGAGTTTTAGAATGGAGTTGACGAAAGTTTTTCAAATCATCAATCTCTAAACCATATCCCCAAAGATAGTATAAAGAATAGATAAGTCCAGTAGCATGACCACCTGAAAAGACTAATCTATCACGATTTAACCACGAAGGATTTTTAGGGTTGTGATTTAAATGTTCACTTAAAACTACAGCTATATCTGCTAAACCCATTGGAGCACCTGGGTGTCCACTATTTGCCGCTTGTACCATATCTGCTGCTAAAAATCTTATGCTATCTGCCATCTTTTGACGAGTAATGTTGCTCATAACTTATTGCCTTTTAATTTGTATTATTTGTATTATTAATCAAGTTTGGAATGACGAAATTTTGAATATGTCGTCATTCCAAACTTGATTTGGAATCTCATTTATGTCTACTTATATATTTTCTTAATAATGGTGAAAGTTCTTTTTGTAAACATTCATCAAAATCATTCAACTCTTCTTGGAGTCCATCTGCCAAAATATTTGCTTCTTTCATGCTCTTATCTAAGCCTATCAAAGTAACAAAACTATTTTTATCTCTATCGTTTCTTGTAAGTTTTCCAGCTTCTTGTGAGCTTTGAGTAACATCTAAGATATCATCTTGAATTTGAAATAAAAGTCCAAGTTTGATACCAAAATCATATAGCTTTTCACCAAGCTCTTCACGACCAACAATAATAGCACCCATCTTAAGAGAAGCTGCTATAAGTTTTGCTGTTTTGTTTATGTGAAGAATCTTTACATCCTCAATGCTAAGTGGCAAATTTTCAAAATAACAATCAATCGCTTGACCTAAAACCATACCATTAAGTCCACCATTTGTAGCTAATTCTCTTATAAGTTTAACTCTTGTGTAATCTGAAAAAGGGGCATTGCTTAAAATTTCAAAAGAGTATGTATTTAACGCATCTCCAACCAAAATAGCTGTCACCTCATCATAAGTTACATGCAATGTTGGCTTACCACGACGAAGTGGAGAATCATCCATAGCTGGTAAATCATCATGTATTAATGAATAAGTATGCAATAACTCAACGCTATAAGCAGCGTGCCTAGCCCCATCAAGCATAAGTTTGTTATATGCAGCTACTACACCAAGTAAAAGAGCTGGACGAAATCTCTTTCCTCCAGCAATAAGCATCTCGCCAAGAGCTTTTTCATAGGTTGGATGAATTGAGTCTGAAGTTGGTAAATTTTCTTGTAAAAAATTTTCAAATTTATGCATATGAAATTTTATAGTTTTCTTTGTTAATTAGGGATTAATATTTACAAAAAATTGAAAATTATTTCTGGTAAAAAGTAAAGATGCAAAGTGTTTAAAATCATCTATGTTTTTTCTTATATCTTTTGTGGAACTTACTTTTTTACCATTAACTTGAATAAGCCTATCACCAGTCTTTAAGCCATAGACTTTATACTTTTCGCCTATGCTGATAATAGTGAGATTATCACTAAAATATAGCCCATTTTGTTCTAAAAAAGTATCACTTATAGCTCCGCCACCAAAACGCTTTGTAGTAACTGCATCTAATACAACTTTTTTACCATCACGAATAATATTTATCTTAAATTTTGTTCCTATTTTTGCAAAAAGTATCTCCATCATAAATTTTGACGAATTTTTTACTTTTTTATTATTTAAATGGGTGATACTATCACCTTTTTTAAATTTCATATTTTTATTAAAAGGATCTATCCTATTTACAATTATGAGATTAGCATCATCAATTACTCTAATGCCAAGGTCAGAGTAATCTTTATTTTTTGAGTTTATAAAGTTATCTATATACTCTTTTTGTATTATCCCATTAGGGGTAATCAACCCCTCAAGATTGCAACACTTATTTAACAAAAGAGCTGGTGCAAAAAGTTGTTTGTCAAGTACTGCTAGCGAGTTTAGTCCAATTTGGACTTTTTTAAATTTATTATTTATTTTTAGTTTATTGTTTATGGTAAAAGGATATTTTACTTTATTTTTGCTTTTTACAAGATAGAGATTTAAAAATGGATTATGTTTTATAATTTTTGCATTTGGTTTTTTTATTGAATATATGAGTGTTTTGTTATTTGATACAGGTATAAAAAGATTTTGATTTTGAATTACATTTAAGTTAGTAATTTTTTGCTTACAAGAGCTGTATTGACCTTTACAAGCAAATAGGTTTAAGAGAAGGATGTTAAGAGCGATAAACACTCTTAACATCTATTTAGCTCCAAATGGATTCATTCCATTCATCCCACCAAGCATTCCTAGTGTTGAACTTTCTTGGTTTTTTTGAACCATATCGTAGGCATCATTCATTGCGCCAATAAGTAGTATTTGAAGTGAATCTTTATCGCTAAGTAATGAGTCATCAATGTTTAAATCAATTATCTCACCCCTACCGTTTATACTCACTTCAATAAGACCACCACCAGTTTTTACACTAAATGTTTTAGATTCTAATTCAGCTTTAAGCTTAGCTACATTACCTTGCATACCCTCAAGCATTTTGGCCATATCGCCCATATTTTCAAACATTATATTGAGTCCAATATTTCATCAATGTTATTTTCATCATTTACTAAAACAACTTTTGGTTTATAATTTTCTAATTCTTTTTCATTATATGAAGCATAAGCGACAATGATAATCTTATCACCCTTATGTACTTTTCTAGCAGCTGCACCATTTAGGCATATATCCCGCTTACCGCGTTGTCCTAAAATTACATAAGTTGAAAAACGCTCACCATTATTGATATTTAATATTTCAACTTTTTGACCTACTCGCATTTTTGAAGCTTCTAAAAGTTCTTCATCTATTGTAATTGAGCCTACATAATTTAAGTTTGCATCAGTAACAGTAGCACGGTGAATTTTGCTATAAAGCATTTCAATTATCATAACTTTTTTCCTACATTCCCATTTGTTTTTTCATATCTGTTGGAGAGATTGGCTCATCCCATAGTTCAGATTCTATAACATACTCTTTAACTACATTTCCACCGATGATATGTTCTTGTATAATTCTATCAATTTTTTCTTTAGTTAAAGCTGTGTACATAATATGCCCTGGCTCTACTAACATAACTGGTCCAGCATTACAGCGATTTAAACAGGCTGAGCGAACTGCATGGACTGTACCCATAATTCCCTCTTGCATAATCTTTTGAGAAAGATATTGAAAAAGTTGTTGCGACTCTGGGTCATGTTGAGATACACATGATGGTTTTGGCATTCCTGGAGGTGAAGACTGCTCACATTTAAACATATAAAAAGCTGGTTGTGGGATTCCCATAATTAAATTCCTTTATTAATTTTTGCGAAATTATATCCAAAATCATGTTTTTTTAAGTTAAGAAAAAAATATTTCGATATAATTCAATAAATATTAAACTTAATGGAACAATGATTTGAAAAAAATACTATTCTTAGCAATTTTTGTAAGCTCTCTTTTTGGGGAGGCTAAAATATATGTTGGTGCTAATTATGGAGCTTATAATGAATCTTTTACCAGTGGGACTGATGTTTCTGCACCTACAAATACTGCTAAAGCTAAAATTGGATATGGGATAAGGGAATCTTATGCTATTGAGCTTACAATTGAATATATCAAAAACAAAAAAAATATTTTTTCAGATGCTGGAGGTAATGATAGCAATAAACTAGGATTAAATATAGAGTTTATAAAAGCTTTTGATTTTGATATCTATATAAATCCTTTTTTAAAAGCTGGATTTGGTGCTGGTAGGCTTAGCGTAGAAAAACAAACTAGTGATATAAGTAGGCTAAGCTATGGTTCATTTAATCTAGGAACAGGAGTATTTATCCCTTTAAATGAGTATGTTGATATTGAGATAGGTTATGAGTATAAATATGTATCGTATGAAAACTTTGACGCTGCTACTTCAAGCCAAAACAGAGGTCCTGTCTTTAAATCAAATGTAAATATTGGATATATAGGGTTTAATGTAAGATTTTAGCTTAACACTTTATACTTAAAAGTTCTCTAACTACAACTCTATCATCAAATGGCAACTTCTTATCATATATGATTTGATGGGACTCATCACCTTTTCCAAGAATAACAACTACTTGCGTATCTTCTTGATCTTTAAGTGCCATCTCTATAGCTTTTCTTCTATTTTCTTCAACATTAACTATAGTTTTATCTTCAATACCTTCTAAAATATCTTTAATGATAGACTTAGGGTCTTCATTTCTAGGATTGTCACTTGTGATATATACTTTTTTTGCCAAACTTGCTGCAACTCGACCCATCATAGCTCTTTTTGATTTATCCCTATCTCCACCAGCTCCAAACACAACTAAAAGTTCTTTCTCTTTTAGAGCATTTAAAACTTGTTGCATTCCATCTGGTGTATGAGCAAAATCAACTATAACATTTGGTTCTTGACTTACTTGCTCCATCCTGCCACTTACACCAGCAAAACCATCAACTACTTCAGCAATTTCTTCAAGCTTTAAACCAGTTAAAATGTGAGTAGCTGCTATTGCTGCCATTAAGTTATAAAGATTAAAAAAACCGTGCAAAGAAGCTGTAAATGGTACTATATGTTGAAAATGTTGTATTATCCCACTACTTGCATTATTTAGTGAATATGCCATAAGTCTATATGTAGAAGGGTTTTCTATAGAATAAGTAAATGTGTTTTTAAAATTAAAAGAGGCCCGAGGTTCATCTTTGTTTATCAGTTTTTTACCGTCATCTTGAAAAAAGCTATTTTTAACAGCTATATATTCCTCAATTGTTTTATGATAATCTAGGTGATCCCTAGTGATATTTGTAAGGATTTTTAGCTCAAAATTCAATCCCTCTATCCGTTTTTGAGCAATAGCATGTGAGCTAACTTCCATTATAAAAAATTCGCACCCTGCAAGAACAGCTTGATAAATATGTATATATGTGTTTAGTACAGATGGTGTTGTAAGAGTTTTACCCTCCATAACTTCATCATTCATAAAGAATCCACGCGTACCTTGCATCGCTACTTTTTTATCTAAATCAAGTAAAAAAGAGTATATAGCACTAGCTGTTGTTGTTTTACCATTTGTTCCTGTAATTCCAACAATTTTTATTTTATCAATTCCAAACAGAGTTGCGATATTTTGTATTTTTATAATAGAGTGAGCATTATTGTCTTTTGCATTTTGTAGGTATTTTTGATTTTGATTTGTTAGTACAAAAGCCGTCTGCTCATCACAATCACTAGAATTTTCACTTACATATTTAAAATCTTGATCTGGTAACTCAATTTTCAATAATTTTACCTTTTGAAAGTTTTTTTAACAATTTTCGTAAACTCTTATCTGAGGGGTATGCGATTAGTGCATTTTCAAGATAATTTAATGCCATCTTATTAAAATTATTGTCAATTAAATTGCTTAAAAAATCAATAAAATCTTCTTTTTTTGTAATAATTACTCGAGTTGAAAACATAATGTTTTCAAAAGTTTCTCTAAAGCTATTTCCATCAGCTATTATATCTTTGAAGTCTTGATAAAGAATTCCATCTTCATATTCTAATCTATTACGCAATGGATTAGTAAATATCTCATTTAAACTATCCATAGTATCATCCATATTGGATAATAAATCACTCATAATACTATCAGCTTGATCTTCATCTTCTTCTTTTAATATTTCATAATAGTCAAACAATGCTTCAGCACCGCCCTCACCACTCATTGCCATCTCTGAAAGTATAACTCCATTATAAGCCTCTTTTGAGTTGGGGTAATTTTGTAACACTATTGCAAACTGCTCTAATGCATTTCCAAATTCTTCTTTAGAGAAGCTATCTTTTGCTTGTGATAATGTTTTGTATTTACTAATTACACTCATAACTTACTCCTTTGCTATAAATTTATTATATCATTTTCCATACCAATTGGTACATTTACTACTGTTAATTCTGGGTGAATATCCATACGAAGTTGTCGCTCAACTCCATATTTTAGAGTAGTACCACTACTTGCACATCCTATACATGCACCTTTGAGTTGTACATATACATTGCCATTTTTTACAGCTATAAAATCAATATCTCCACCATCTAAAGCAATAGATGGTCTTACTTTGTCTATTACAGATTTAACTGGAGCAACTAGCTCTTCATCAGTAAAGGGAATCATTTCTTTCCTTATGTATTATCATATTAATTATACTAACATAAGATATGATAAAAGGGCTTAACAAGTGATAAAATTAATCTGCTAAACTCATAACTTCATTTACATAAGATGGTTTTCTCATCCCTACCGCTATGAAATCTACATCGTCGTTATTTAGTAAATAGTTTAATGCACAAACTTGCATACTTTGCTTACACCCCTTAAACTCTTCTTTTAGGGCTAGCTTTGTCTTTTTTGCACATTCAAACTTAACCATTTTTTTATACTCTAATAAAAACATATCTATAAAGTTTAATATTGTCTGAGCATTTTGCTCATCTATATGTTTTAAGCTTTTTTGTATATGTGGGATTGCATGGGTATAAACAAAGGTCTCATAATCACCAATCCATCCAAATTTATGTTTTGATTCATCTAGCTGCTCTATTAAATTATATATTGATTTTAAAGAATCATTATCTGTAATATCTAAAAGCTCATTGAGATGATGATAATATTGTACAGATTCATCATAATTAGCTAATCTATATACTTGATTATTTATTATTGCATTTAATGGTCGGGTTGCTATCACACGAATATTATTGTTTTTTGCCCATGAAGCACAAAGTAGTCCCTGTCTTTCAATAATATTTATGGGAAGTTCAATAGTTGTAAAACTATGTTTTTTATTTTTAACCTCTTGTGATGCATTTTGTGCTAAACTTATTAAATCTTCATAAGATAAAAATTTATCTTCGCTTTGTGTATAAGAAAAACTATCAGAACTTATTCCATATGATTTTATTTTTGCTAATTTAACTAAATTTTCACACTCTAAAAAAGCATCAAAAATCACTCTATTCATCTCATCTAGTCTATCATCTTTACTTACACCATCTTGGAGTGCTTTAAATAGTACAAATTCAGGATTTTCAATTAAAAAACAATCAATATAATCTACTCCCAAAATTTTTAAACTACTATCTATCACCTCTCTTGGGTCTGAATTAATATCAAATTTAGTTACTATCTTAATATTATCTATAACATCGCTATCAAACTCTCTAAAAGCTAAAGCAATTGCTTCATAAGCACCACCATTCATGTATAAAGGGGATGTGTCAATCATCGTTATGCCAGACTTTATAGCCTCTTTTAAAGCTTGTATGTGTTGTGGATTATGTTGTGATATTCTTTGTGTACCAAATGCGATTTTAGCCATTTTTTCTCACTTTATAAAATATAAGGGAAGTAATATATAAGTAGATATTTAAAGCACGGTTTACTGTGCGTGGGTTTTTGCCAAGGGAAACTCAGCGTTAGCGTAGAAAAGGGGACTAGTACCGCAAGGGTATAAGCATTCCCTTTTCGTTATACTAATTCTATGAAGGCCATAGTCGTAGCATCACCACGACGAATTCTAGTTCTAGTAATTCTTGTATATCCACCAGCACGATCAACATACTTAGGAGCTATTTCATTTACTAAAGTTTTAGTTGCTTCTTTACTTTGAAGCGCCGCAAATACTGTTCTGTGAGCGTTAGAGTCATTCTTACCAGCGATTGTGATAAGTTTTTCTACGTATGAACGCAACTCTTTTGCTTTGATAACAGTAGTTTCTATTTTACCATGTTCAATTAACGAAATACTAAGGTTTTTAAGTAAAGCAGCACGGTGTGTACTTGTACGACCTAGTTTACGGTATCCATGACGATGTCTCATCTATAATTCCTTATTTTTCTTCTATTTGTTTTTTTAATGCATTAACAACGTCATCAGCAAGACTTGCACCAACTTCATAGCCAAATTCTTGAACCTTATCAACTATCTCATCATAAGATTTTTTACCAAGGTTTTTAACATTTTTAAGATCATTAACACTCATAAGTGCAATCTCACCAATCAAGGTAATGCTTGAACGATCAAGACAATTAAAACTTCTAGCACTTAATCCTAATGAATCAATATGAGTGCTAAGTTTTTTCAAGTCTGGTGACTCTTCAACTCTTTCAATTGTAATTGGAGCTTTTACGCTTATCTCTGAATTAAATATAGCTAGTTGAGCATACATAACTTCTAAAGAGTTTCTAAATGCATCTACTGGTGAAATTTGTCCATCAGTTCTAATATTTAATACAACTCTTTCAAAGTTAGGGTTATCTTCAACTAGCACATTTTCAATCTTGTAAGTAACACTACGAACAGGAGTGAAAAATGCATCAAGTGCAATATATCCATCTTCTAACTCTTCTGAAGTATCTTCACTAGGAACATACCCAATACCTTGAGCTATCTTAATTGTAAAATTAAGAGTTGAATCTTCATTTAAAGTAGCTAGATGAGCTTCTGGTGTTACAACCTCAACATCATCATTAGTTAAATCACTACCTTTTATTATGCATGGACCTGCAAATGAGTAGTTTATTTCAACTTCTTCTGCTTCACCATTTAATTTAAAACGAATCTCTTTTAAATTAAGGATAAAGTCAGATATATCTTCAAGCATACCACGAACTGAGTCAAACTCATGTTTAGCACCCTCAATTTTAATAGCTATTGGAGCATAACCAACTGAACTACTTAATAAAAAACGGCGAAGTGGGTGAGCTAAAGATATAGCATATCCAGTTTCAAATGGATATGCCATTATATTAGCTTCATTATCACTAATTTGTTCTACCTCAAATTGTTGAGGAGCTAGTGGAGTAGTCTTAATTTTCTTCATTCATACGCCCTTTTTATTTTTTATTTCGAGTAAAGCTCAACGATTAAACGTTCTTCTACAGGGATAATAACTTCTTCACGCTCTGGTAAACGAGTAAAGATACCAAATACTTTTTCAGCATCAATATCAACCCATGGCGCTAAACCAGTTTGAGCAGTTAATTCCATAGCGCGTACAATTTGCGTATTTGTTTTTGATTTTTCTTTAACTTCAATCTTTTGACCAGGTTTAACACGATAAGAAGGGATATCAAGTTTTTTACCATCAACTAAAAAGTGACCATGAGTTACAAGTTGACGAGCAAATCTACGAGTAGACGCAAATCCCATTCTATAAACTACATTATCAAGTCTTTGCTCAATTAGTGTAATAAGGTTTGTACCTGTATTACCATCTCTTCTTTTTGCTTCAACGAATAGTGCACGAAATTGTTTCTCAGAAACACCATACATAAATTTTGCTTTTTGCTTTTCATTAAGTTGTAAACCATACTCAGAAACTTTTTTACGACGCTGACCATGTTGACCAGGACCATAAGGTCTTTTTTCTAATGCAGATTTACCTGCTAAACGACGCTCACCTTTAAGGTTAAGGCTTACTCCAAATCTTCGCTCAATTTTTTCTACTGGACCTCTATATCTTGCCATCAGTAATCTCCTTAAACTCTACGGCGCTTAGGCGCACGACAACCATTGTGTGGTAAAGGTGTAACATCTTTCATGAATGTAACACGAATCCCTTCAATAGCACCAACAGCTTTAACTGCAGTTTCACGACCTGAACCAGGACCTTGAACTTTAATACCAAGTTCTTTTATACCATGTACTTGTGCTTTTGCAATTGCATCTTCAGTAGCAGCTTGTGCAGCAAATGGAGTTGATTTTTTAGAACCTTTAAATCCTAAAGAACCAGCAGAACTCCAAGCAATCATGTTACCCATCTCATCTGTAATTGTTACAAGTGTATTGTTAAATGAAGCAGCGATATGAACTATACCACGTGCAATATTTTTCTTTACTACTTTTTTTCTAACAGCTTTTCTTTTTGCCATAATCTATTCCTTACGCTGCGCCGACAGTTTTGCGTTTACCCTTACGAGTACGCGCATTTGTCTTAGTTTTTTGACCACGACATGGAAGACCACGGCGGTGACGAAGCCCTCTATATGAACCTAAATCCATAAGTGCTTTAATATCCATTGCAACTTTTTTACGAAAATCACCCTCAACCATATGGCTTGCACGGATTTCTTTTGTAATTGCTGCTATATCGTCTTCACTTAATTCAAAAACTCTTTTGTTATAGTCAATGCCTGTAGCGTCTAAAATTAGACGAGAAGCATGAACACCAATACCGTAGATATATGTTAAACCATACTCTACTCTTTTCTTTTTAGGTAAATCTACACCAGAAATACGAGCCATGGTTATCCTTGTCTCTGTTTATGTTTTTTAACTTTGCAGATTACTCTTACAATGCCTTTTCTCTTGATAACTTTACAGCTATCACACATCTTCTTAACTGAAGCTCTTACTTTCATAGTAAGTCCTTGTATCTTTGTCTTTGCTGCATTTAGGCAGTTGTTATTATTCTCACAAAATCCGAACGAGTCCGGCTTTTGTTCAGCCACTAAAGCTACACCTTACGGTGAGAATAATTTAAATGCCAATACTTTTATATACGCTATAAACATATATAAAAACACTCAACTTTTATGTTAAAACAGCAAAGCGAACGCGTATTGTACCCAAAATAATGTAAAAATTTTATTAAGAGTGATAATAGTTACATAGGGCGATTATTTAATTCAATAGTATGTATAATTATTGGATTGCTTAAATCACTAATATCAATTATATAGATTTCAAAAAAAGATGTTGCTATTAATATATCTTCGTATTTTGTGAGAATAATTCTTCTTCTAGCATTACCATACCATCTTTTCGAAGAAGATTGACCAACTAAGACCATCTCCTGAAAATTTCCTATATTTTCATAAATTTTAAGATTATCTCCGAGTATAAACATTTTAGTTTTGTCTAAGTTAATTAAAGAAGTAGTTGCGTGCAAACTTCCTAAGTCTAGCTCTTTGGTTAATACTGGATTATTTTTATCACTAATATCAACAACCTGTAAATGTTTCTTTTTTTCTTTTTTCCAACCTATACTTTTATTAACTATTAGATATGCTATGGTTTCATCACTAGAGAAAGAAATATTTTCTACTACTCCATCTGTAATATATCTTCCAGTTATTGTAAAATTATTAATATCACTAACATCTATAATCTGAAGACCTCCTTCTAGACTTGTTATAAAAATTATTTGCTCATCTTGTGATAATTTTAAATTTATTGCTGTACCTGGTGTCATAATTTGTGTGCCTACAGTAGGATCGCTAAAGTCGATCAATCCTATTCCATTACTATTGTTGTTTGAAAAAGTTCCATATAGTTTTGTTCCATCTTTTGAAAGCACCATCTCAATAAAATTAAATGGCATGCTTACTCTAGAGAGTTCTATTGGGTTAAATGCATCAGAAACATCAAATATTGTAAGATTATCACCAAAATAGATTCTAGTATTAACATTAATTTTTCCATAACTATAGCTATTTCCTTTAATAATCAGTCGCTTATCATCATTAAAAAGAAGAATTTTACTCATTCTTCCATGCATTATATTTGTTACTAACAACTCCCCGTTAGAAAAATCTATTAACTTAAGACCGTTTCTATAAGCGACACTAAAAAATTTATTTTCATCCTTAAATAAGGCTATAGCTTCATTGTAATAATTATTACTGTAATAATTTATACTGTTTAATATAAACATAGAGTGTGTTGAATCATTTTCATATATATTTGTTTTTATATATTCTAAAGAACGATATGGAAAATAGTTTGAGTTAAAAAATACAATACTATTAATTGGGTTATGTAAAAGTGCATGAATTGCATTATTTAAAAAATGAGGAGACCTCTTCCTAATTGGAGATCTTAAATATTCAGGAGAAACTAACTTTCTTTTAAAATCTTCAATATATGAATTATTACCCTCATCTCTAGTCAGTTGATAAAAAATCTCACTAGCTAAAGTAATTCTAGGACGCCAATCTATATGCCTAATCCAACTACCCTTAATAATCGCGTGAATAGTTCCGCTGTTAGGTGTTGGTATAATATCCATAATTCCATCATTATTAGCATCATAATCCTCTCCACCACTAACCTCGTAAATATAAAAACTATCTGCTTCAAGCTCTAATCTGTGTGAGTCAAACACTCCAGTTGAGCTTACATCACTGCCTACCGATGTAGTTTCATTAAACAATAATGTTTTAGTTAAATTTTCTTCAAGTTTATAAATATTAACATTAGCATCACCCCATCTTCCTAACCCAGCTTCAGCGTATTCATCAACATCTATTATCTCGATAATTACGTCAACTTCATCGCTCTCTCCATATTGAGTATAAGCTATTGATTTTAATCTATAAAAATTTTTACTCTCAAAATCAAGTTGAACATTAGCAACTCTTATTTCCCCTTTAGCATCAATTAAAAAATGCTCACTTCCATCACCTGAGAGTTGCATAGAAGTTGCTTGTGTATCTTTAAAAGCAAACGATGATATCTGCCCAACAACAGTTCCAGGATCAGCATCTTCACTAATCTCACCACTAAAATTATGATAGGTTGGTGCATCAAGAGAATTATTAATAGTAATCTTTAGTGTTTTAGCCTCACTTGAACCACTTGATGTATGAGCAATCACGCTAAGGTAGTAGCTTTGTTGACGCTCATAATCAAACTTTATATCACTTTTTAAAGATATAAGCCCCTCAGCAGTTATTACAAAATCATCACTTCCAACTCCACTTAAGGTCATAGACTCAATGGGATTATCCCCAAGGTTTATAGTTTCAATATTTCCAACTATAGCACCCAAAGAAGAACTCTCTGTAATAGTTGCAAAAAAATCTGCTATGAGAGGCTCTTCAATTATATTATTTACTATTATCTGTATATTAGCCAGAGGGCTTGTTTGTGAAGATGTATATGCTATAACTTTTAAATGATATGCTTGTGTTCGTTCATAATCTAATATAACATCTTCTCTTAGAGAGATAACTCCATTTATATCAATAACAAAGAGATTACTTCCGCTTCCACTAAGACCAAAAGAATCTATAGGATATGATCCATTAGTAAAATTAAGTGTACCAATAACGCTTCCAAAATCAGCACGCTCATCAATATATCCCGTAAAATTTTCTATTATTGGAGAATCCATTATATCATTTACGTGTATGAACATGCTTGCAGGCATACTAATGCCCTGTAAATTTGTAGCCCTAGCACTAATAATATGAAAGGCATATTGCTCATAGTCTAAAATGCCTTTTGTTGTAATATTTCCACTTGTATCAACAGAGAACAACTCGCTTCTTGCTCCAAAAAGATCAACAGACACGAGAGGACTCATCCCCTCAATAATTTTTAATTTTCCTATTTTAGTCCCTATAGGTATATTTTCATCGACCCACATAATTAAGTCATGTATTTCAGGAATATCATAAACATTTTTGATATGAATTCTTATTTGTGATGGGTTACTAAAACCTAAAGCATTTGTGGCTATAGCATTAAAATGATAGAATTTTTTTCCGTAATCATAATCAAATGTCGCCCCCACCTTAACAGTCACTAACCCTGTTAAATCAATATCAAACAGTTCACTTCCACTTCCTGAAAACTCCAAAGCAGTTATTGGACTTGCTCCTTCATTAAACTTTACACTCCCTAGTATTGTTCCTGTAGTTATATTTTCATCAATAGATACTCTAAAATCTTGTACATTGGGTACATCTGGCATATCATTGACAGCAATATTAACATAAGATGCTCTGCTTGATCCTTGAGAATTTACTGCAGTAGCATATAGTATATACCTTGTACGATTTTCATAATCTATAGTTGCTCCAGAGGCAATTTTTATTACTCCATTTGTATCAATTGTAAAGTTTTCATTTGCACTTAATGACATTGATACAATAGGAGAAGCACCTTGTACTATACTTATCTGTCCTACTACCGTTTGTGGGGCTGAATTTTCATTAACAAAACCATAAAATGATTTCAATAAAGGTACATCTAGTATATCCATAATATAAATTCTTAAAGGTCGTGTTGTACTTCCTTGGGTATTTGTTGCTGTAGCTTTTAGATAATAAAAACTTATATTTTCATGGTCTAAGTTTGCACTTGGTCTAACGCGAATATTACCATTTAAGTCAACCTCAAAATTTTCACTTCCGTTGCCACTGAGTGAAAAAGCAGTAACATCACTACCTCCAGAATGAGCGAGTATATTTCCAACAAATGTACCAGTTAGTTCATTTTCATAGACACTCTCACGGAATCTTTTAAGTTCTGGAACATCAGGTGAATTATTTATAGATACCGTATAATATCGCGCTTCACTCTGCCCATCTATATTTATAGCTATTGCTTTAAAATAGTAAGATCTTAAACCCTCATAATCTAAAATATTTTGTACTTTTAGTTTAATATTTCCACTTAAATCTACTTCAAAAATATCGTTGATATCATATAAATTACTACTAGTTTGTAATTTTATCTCTGTTATAACACTATTGCCTTTACCTGCAACAATATTGCCAACAACTGTTCCAACTGTAGCATTTTCATCAACACTAAGCTTAGTTTTGATTTTTAGCTCAGGGACATCTGGTGAATTATTTATGCGTATATCAACTTTGATTGCTTCACTAACCCCTACTTGATTGTGAGCAGAAGCCATTATTTCGTATGATTTTGTAGTTTCATAATCCAAATTTGCCATATTGCTAAGCGAAATTACTCCAAAATTATCAACCTCAAAATTTTCACTTCCATTGCCGCTAAGTGTAAATCTAAGAATTTCACTTGCACCCTCATTAAATTTTATAGTGTCAACAACACTTAGAGCTGTAGCATTTTCATCAATTCTTGTTGTCAGTTTGA
>JAKISX010000009.1 GCA_021648405.1 Sulfurimonas sp.
ACATTAACATCACCCATAATTCTAATAGCTAAGCCTGGTCCTGGAAATGGATGTCGATTTCTGCTACCTGCTGGAAGTCCAAGTTCTAGTCCAATTTTACGCACCTCATCTTTAAAAAGCTCTCTTAATGGCTCAATTAGCTCAAAATCCATCCAATCAGGCAATCCACCAACATTGTGGTGAGATTTTATAACCTCTGATGGACCATTTACAGAGATTGACTCAATCACATCAGGATAAAGTGTACCTTGAGCTAAAAATTTAATACCATCATGTTTTTTTGCTTCTGCTGCAAATTCTTCTATAAAAGTGTGTCCAATAATTTTTCTTTTTTCTTCAGGATCAGATACACCTTCTAACTTTCCTAAAAAGTTATCTACAGCGTCAATTGTAATTAAAGGCACTTTTAAATTAATTTTAAAAACCTGCTCAACCTGCTCTCTTTCACCTTTTCTCAAAAGTCCATTATCAACAAATACTGGAACTAGTTGATCACCAATAGCTTCATAAAGCATTGCCGCAACAACAGAGCTGTCAACTCCACCACTTAAACCACAAAGAACTTTACCAGTCCCTACCTTTTCACGAATCATTTTGATTTGTTCTTTTAAAAAATGCTCCATTTTCCATTTTTCAGTAATGCCACAGATATTTCTTGCGAAATTACGAAGCATTAGATAACCCTCTTGTGAATGCTGAACCTCAGGGTGATACTGCATTGCATATACTCGTTTTTCTTCATTTGCAATAGCAGCATATGGAGAGTTAGCAGATGTAGCGATTGGATTAAAACCCTCTGGAAGTTCATCCACTTTATCAGAATGAGACATCCAAACAATAGCATTGTCATCACAACCATCTAAAAGAGGGGAACATGTTTTAGCAATATTATTGATTTTAAGTTCAGCTTTTCCGTATTCATGATGATTAGAACGAATCACACTACCACCAAAATCTACTGCTATTCTTTGCATACCATAACAAATACCAAGGATAGGAAGTCCCATCTTGTAAACACCATGATCAACCTCATAAGCATCTTCATTATAAACAGAAGATGGACCACCGCTAAGTATGATACCTTTAGGGTTTTTCGTTTTAATTTCTTCTATTGATGTATGATAAGGAAGAATTTCACAATAAACCTTATCTTCACGAAGACGACGAGCTATAAGTTGAGTATATTGAGAACCGAAATCTAAAACTATAATGCTAACATTTGTCATTAGAGAGACCTTTTAATAAATATGATAAGTAAGGATAAAAGGATACTATAAAAAAGATTAATGTTAGATTCCAAACTTGATTCAGAATTTGATTTTAATTATCGCAATTGTCCTTTTTTATATAATGAACACCTATTGATTCTTCACGAGCCAATGCTGCTTTAATAATTTCCTTTGCAGCTAATAAACGAAACTTTAATAATTTACCAATTTTTTCTTTAAGAATCTCATCAACTTGTGATAGAGCCTTATTTAATCCCTTTTTTGTACGAACAATTGAAACATTATCCCACATTATACGGCGAAGAAGATTCTTTTTTATTTTATCTGTTTTTAAACTCATAACCTCATCTAAAATTTCAAATTCTACAAATTTCTTATTTTTTGAGTCTTCTAGTTTTGACAAAATATCATCAGCAGCTCTTAAAGCGAAAACTAAACCCTCTAAAAGAGAGTTTGATGCCAATCTGTTTGCCCCATGGACTCTAGTTGAGGCAACCTCACCAATAGCATAAAGATTTTTAACATTTGGGACTAACCCTTTTGAATCTGTTTTAATGCCACCAATAGCATAATGAAATGCTGGAGAGATTGGTATTGGCTGAGTTGGTACATTAAATCCCAAAGCTTTAAGATTTTTGAAAATATTTGGAAATCGTTTTATAAAATACTGATAATCAAAGTTATTTAAGTTTAGATATATTTTACTTCCTGTTTTTTGAGAATAATCAAAAATACTTTTAGAAACTATATCTCTTGAAGCAAGTTCAGCTCTATCATCATAATCAAATAAAAATCTTTTTCCATGCTCATCTTCTATTGTAGCGCCCTCACCCCTTAGTGCTTCAGTTAAAAGTAATTTTTGAGCATAAGAGTTGTTTACATATACTGTTGGATGAAATTGCATCATCTCCATATGCTCTAACTCAATACCTTTTAATACACAAAGACCTTGCATATCAGCACTTATTGTCGGTGCATTTGTATGGTACTCATAAAGTGAACCAACTCCACCACTAGCAATAATTACATTTTTTGCATATATGTTTCTCCGCTCACGATGCTCTAGCACACTAACGCCATAACACTCTGCATCCTTTATAAGCAAATCAACTACACGCGTATTACCAAGCATTGGATGTGGATTTTTAGATAATAAAAAGTGATGCATATATCTACCCGTTGCATCTCCTCCAGCGTGTAATATTCTAGAAGTTGAGTGTGCAGCCTCTTTTGTATAAGCTAACTCTCCCTTTTCATTTTTATCAAATTCAAATCCTAGATTTATTAAATCATCTATCGCTTTTTTTGAGTATTTAGTTAAAATATCTAAAGTTTCTTTATCACAAAGCCCTGCTCCAGCATCCATTGTATCTTTTGTATGCAATAAAATATCTTGGGCATCTTTAGACAAAGCTATTCCACCTTGTGCATAAAAACTATTACATTTAAAACTTTCACGCTTGTTAATCAATAAAACTTTTTGAGTCTTAGGTAGGTTAATAGCTGCGCATAAACCAGCTATGCCTGTGCCTATAATGATAGTATCATATCTCATTTTTAGGTTCTTCTTTAAGATTTTGAGTCTTTTGCTCATCTTGGTAATATGGTGGTTTTTTAACTCCGCACCCACTAAAACTTAATAAAAATATTGCTATAATCAATTTATGAAAAATGCTTCTCAAATTATAAATATTATTCAAAATAAACCTCAATTTTCTAAACTATCTAAAGTACAATGTATCAAAAAGATACAATCATTACTAATTTTACCAATTCAAAAGATGATAAGCTTTGCATATTTTAAAGGAAATACCCTATTTTTCGTATTTAATCATCCTGCTGGTAAACAAGAGTTTGATAATAATATACAAAATATTAAAAACGCTTTAAATTTTCACACTCCGAGTGAATGTGATGGGATAATTATAGAAGATATTAAAGCATTTGTAACTCACTCCCCTAAAAAACCTCCACTTAAAATGCCTATTACAGAGGATATTTACCCCGAAAGAGCTAGTGGTAATTTTAAAATAGATATACAAGATGAAAAACTTAATCTTCTTGTAAAAAGTATTAGAGATATTATAAAAGCCTCAAATGACACTAACTGAAACAATAAAACAACTACCCTCCTATGCAGGAATTTACCAGTATTTTGATAAAAATGGGCATCTTTTATATATTGGTAAAGCAA
Organism: Sulfurimonas sp.; assembly: GCA_021648405.1. Taxonomy (GTDB): domain Bacteria; phylum Campylobacterota; class Campylobacteria; order Campylobacterales; family Sulfurimonadaceae; genus Sulfurimonas. The sequence continues at coordinate 3,424 of JAKISX010000009.1, forward strand.
AAAATTTAAAAAATAGAGTTAAAAGTTATTTTTCAAATTCAAATCTTTCATTAAGAATTACAAAGATGATAGAGCAAACTATATCTATGAATTATATAGTTGTAAACTCTGAACATGATGCTCTAATTTTGGAAAATTCACTTATAAAACAATTAAATCCAAAATACAATATTTTACTTCGCGATGATAAAACTTACCCTTACATATATATAGATAACTCTCAACAATATCCACGCTTTGAAATAACAAGAAAAATTATTAAAAATAAAAATATTACATATTTCGGTCCATATTCCATTGGTTCTAGAGATATTTTAAATTCTATATATGAAATTTGTAAATTAGTTCAAAAAAAAGGTCCTTTAAAATCTAAAAAACTTTGTCTTTACCATCAAATAGATAGATGTCTTGGTCCATGTGAACTTATGGTTTTGAATAATAGATATACTCAAGAGATAAATTTAGCGACATCACTGATTAAAAATAAAAAACTATTACTAAATAAATTAAATAAAAAAATGGAGTTTTATGCGCAAGAGATGCGTTTTGAGGAAGCTGCAGAAATTCGTGATAGACTAGAGCGAATTGGTAAAAGTGAGATAAAAAGCGAGATAGATTTTGCCTCAAATGAGGATTATGATATTTTTATTATGTCCCATGATGAAAAACGGCTAGTAGTTCTAAAAATATTTATGCGCAATGGAAAAATCATATCTTCAAATCATAATTTTATAAACTTAAATGAAGGGTTTGATAAAAATGAAGTTATCTCAAGAACTTTAATTGAATTTTATGGTAACGATAGGCCACCTATTGTTGCACCAATACTACTTGAAGAAACTTTTAAAGATATTAACTTAGTTAAATCTCATTTAAGTAAATTGTTTAATAAAAAAGCACAAATCCTCTTTCCTAAAATTGGTAAAAAAAAACAACTTATAAATTTAGCACTATTAAATGCTAAAGAGCTATTACAAAGAGATAACAAGACAACAAATATAAAACTATTAACCGAGATAAAAGAGTTATGTACTTTACAAAGACTACCATCAAGAGTTGAGTGCTTTGATAATTCCCACATGGCTGGACATGCTACAGTTGGAGCTATGATAGTTTATGAAGATGGAGTTTATGCTAAAAGCTCTTATAGACTTTATCATCTTGATGCAAAAGATGAGTATTCACAAATGCGAGAAACATTAACTAAAAGAGTTCAAAGTTTTGCTAAAAACCCACCACCTGACTTGTGGGTGTTGGATGGTGGAGCTACTTTATTAAAACTCGCATGTGATATTTTAGACTCTTGTGGCGTAAACATAGATGTTATCGCTATCTCAAAAGAAAAAATTGATGCTAAAGCCCATCGTGCAAAAGGTAGGGCGAATGATACCCTTTATACTAAAGATGAAACATTCAAATTAAAACCAAGCGATAAAAGACTTCAATGGAGTCAAAATTTAAGAGATGAAGCTCATAGATGTGCTATAGCTTTTCATAAAAAAACAAAATTAAAACTTGACAATGAAAGTAAATTATTAACTTTAAAAGGAATTTCTCAAGCTAAAGTTAAAAAACTTTTAAATCATTTTGGAACTTTTGAAATACTAAAAACTACTAGTATTGAAGATATTAGTATTATTTTAAATGCAAAAGATGCAAAGATTATTAAAAAAATATATAAATAAGTTTTATTTTTTAACAAATATGTTACCATGCAATTAAATTTATTTTTTAATGTAAAAAAAGGTTTTTATAATGGATAAAGTAACATCACTTAACGAAGAATATATCTATACAGATGAGATATTAGTATCTCAATCAGACATAAATGGAAAAATAACATACGCAAATGATGCTTTTTGTAGAGTTTCAGGATATAATCTCGATGATTTAATTGGCTCTACTTATGAAATTATTCGTCATCCAGATATGCCTAAAGCGATATTTGAAAAATTGTGGACTAACATTAATGATGGACAAACATGGACAGGTTTAATAAAAAACCTTAGAAATACTGGGGAGTATTACTGGGACGATTTAAGTATATCGCCAATAAAAGATGAAAATGACTTAATTACTGGATTTATCTCATGTGCGCGTCCTGCAGCACGAAAAAATATAAAAGAAAATGAAGCATTGTATGAAAAAATTTTAAGCTCAGAAATTTAAAGGGACAAGTATGATTATATACAATAATAAAAAAGAATTTATAGGTATTGATGAAGAAAATTTAAAATCGTTGGGTTATTCTGATTTAGTAGATTTACAATCTGAAGCTGCTGATTTTGGTGATTTATTTGTAAAAACACCAGGGCATGTACATAATTTTAAACATGTTCATTGGATTGATTTTATACTTTGTGAAGAGAATAAAAATGCTTGTAAGGCTATTATCCACACTAAAAAAGGAAATTTTAATTGTATTTTAGAGATAAAAACAATCTATCTAACTTCTTCTCCTAATTCTAAATCATATATTATCAATCTAAATAACTTAAAAACTTTATCCTCAACTGAAACTAGTGATATTTCAAGTGAGCTACAAACAAGAAATATTCCAGTAGCAGCAATAGCTAAAGAGCTTGAAGAAACAGATACTAAAGAGACACAAATCATAAATACTGTTATACCAGAACCTGTCAAAAAAACTATTATAGATGATCCTTATGAAACTAAAGATGATTTTTCATTAGATTCTTATGAACTATCTAAGGAACAACATGATGCTATTGGTGAACCAGATGTTATAAACAAAACGGCACTTGATTCAGAAATAGAAACTAATCTTGAAGAATCTAATAAAGAAGAAACCTCTTCTGTTATCGAATATGAAAAAAACAATAGTTTTGATATCGAAAAAACAGCAGAAATTTTAGAGATGGATATAGCAACTATTAAGGACTTTGTAAATGATTTTGTATCTCAAGCAAAAGACTTTAAGAACAAACTCTATAATTCAGTTGTAGAAGAAGATCTTGTTGTATTAAAAGCACTCTCTCACCAATTAAAAGGAGTTGCTGCGAACCTTAGAATTCATGATTGTCAAGATATATTAGTTAAAATCAATAAGGCAGATAATTTTACAACATCTAAAGCGGATTTGGATACTTTTTATGAACTTATCGCGAACCTATCTGGTACAAAACTTGATAAGCCACAAATTAATGAAACTCAAGATATAGATGATGTGGATATCGACGAAAATGATGATTATATTTTAGAAATTGATGATACATTATCAACTGAAACTAAAAATAAAACAGAGACTTTAGAGATTGAAGATGATGATTATATTTTAGAGTTTAATGATACGATAATCTCCACTAATACTAGTAATGAAGATGATAATATACCAGATATAGAAGATTTTGATTCTTTAGATGTGCAACAAGATAAATTATTTCAAGAGGTACAAGAAGAAAGCTCAATTATAAAATATAATAAAGTTAAAATAGCTGAAGAGATTGGTTTAGATACACAAAGTTTTGATAAGCTTTTTGATGATTACCTAGATGAAAGCGAAGATTTAATCTCTATTATGGAAGTATCCATAGAGAATGACGATCCTATTAATTGGAACCATTCAGCCCTTAAGCTAAAAGGGATGAGCGACAATATGCGTATTGATAATTTTATACCAGAACTTCAAACTCTTATATTAACAGATAATCAAGCTAATGCTCAAGAGGCACTTATAAAAGTACAAGCTTCTTTATCTCAAATAATAATTACAAAGGACTAATTTATGCAATTAGGATTAAAAAATAGACTAAGACTAATATCTCTTTTCCCAATTATATTGGTTTTTTCATTTATAAGTTACTTTGTTTATGATTCATATATAACATATAATGAAGCTAATGCTGTTAAAAGTAAATTAATTGAAAACAAACACTTGAATACATTAATTCAAAATCTATCTCGTGAACGTGGCATGACAGTTATGTACCTTGGTAATTCATCAAAAAATACATTAAAATCTTTAAAAAGACAAAGAAGTATTGTTGATATAAATTTTAATACATACGTAAACTATACACAAAGCAATAAGGATATTCACGAACACTCTAAAGGGATATCAAAATGTAATATATGTTCTAAAATAAGCACTATAAATGCAGCTTTTGAATTAATTAAAGAAACAAGGCAAAAGGTTGATTCTGGTAATGCTAGTTTTGATTTAGTTTTTACAAATGTTTATAGTAATATTATAAATTATGCTATTTCGCGTGATATTATTTCAAATCAAAAAGACCAACAGATTAATGAACTTCTAAATGCGTATGTTAATTTTATTAATGCAGAATCTCACACCTCTTCAGAAAGAGATTATCTTACATACTTTATTGCTAAATCAAAAAAATTTACAAAAAAAGATTTTAACTCTTGGTTATCTTTAATTTCAAAAGCAGATTCTTTTAATTACTCAAACATAAAGAATCCTACATTAGTAAATGAACTAAATAAACTTTTTAATAGCAAAGATGCTAAAGAACTTTTTGAGGATATAAATACTGAGCGTACTACTATTATTGCCACTTCTGATGGTAAATATGAAATTAGCTCTGGTCTTTGGTTTACTATGTTATCTGAAAAAACAAACCTTTTATCAAATGCAAGAAATATGATATTAAAAGAATTAGATAATAGGTCTAACAATGTAATTGAAAAAACACTAGAGTTTTTAATAATTTCACTTACTGCTTGGATAGTTTCCATACTTCTTGCTATCTTAGGTTTTATTCTTTCAAGTGAAATTTCAAAAAATATTAGAAAGCTTGAGCGTGTACTTAAGAGTGCTGTTCATGAAAACGAAGATACTCGAGCAGAAGATATTGATTTACAAACAACTGCTGGTACAACAAAAGCGTATACTCTACTAGAAAATATTATTGAAACAACCAAGAGAGACAAAGAATTAGCACAAGAGGCTAATGAAGCAAAATCAATGTTCTTGGCAAATATGTCTCATGAGATTCGTACACCATTAAATGGTATTGTTGGGTTTACTGAACTCCTTAAAGATTCAGGTCTCCAAGAAGAGCAAAGAGAATTTGTTGAAATTATTGAAAAATCTTCTGAAAATCTTCTAGAAATTATCAATAATATTCTTGATCTTTCTAAAATTGAGTCAAATAAAGTTGAAATTGAAAACATTGCGTTTAGCCCTATTGAAGAGTTTGAAAGTGCTGTTGAAGTTTATTCTGTTCGTGCTGCAGAAAAACAAATTGACCTTAGCTGTTTTATAGATCCATCACTAGAGCATCCCGTTAAAGGTGATCCAACTAAGATTAAAGAGGTTATCATTAATCTTCTATCAAATGCTGTTAAATTTACTTCAAGCTCTGGTAGCATCGATGTTATTATTAAAAAAGAAGAAGCAGATGAGGGTAAGGTTAAAATTAGTTTTGCGGTGCAAGATAGTGGAATTGGTATCACTGGTGAGCAAAAAGCAAAAATATTTGAAGCATTCTCTCAAGCTGATACATCAATTACTCGTAAATATGGTGGTACTGGTCTTGGTCTTACTATTTCATTTAGATTTATTGAACTTATGGGTGGCATGATTGATTTAGAATCAAAACCAGGCAAAGGTACTAAATTCTTTTTTACAATTGAGCTAGAAGAGATTGAAACATTAAACGAAAGTATTCAAGGAAGCTTTTCAAATATAAAAGCACTAGTTCTTACAAATGAAAACAAAAGAAAAACTCAAGATGACAATCTGCTAAAATATCTTGATTTCTGTGGAGTTTCATATACAGCGTTTAATAATGCAGCTCAACTAGGTGACATAGTAACTAAGGATACTTATAACTTTATGTTTGCTGATTATTCTTATAGTAATGATGAAGATATTGTTACTTATGGAAAGATGTCTCAACCACTAGTGCTTCTTACAAAATCTTCATTTATGAAAAAAATAGATTCTATAGATGCAAACATAATAAAAACTATATATGAACCATTAAATTTCTCTAAAATTAAAATGGTTCTTGAAGGTCAAAATACATCTGCAATTGAGCAAAAAGACACTAAACAATTAAATCGAAAAAAATCTTTTAATACTGCTACTACTACTAAATTTAATGCAAATATATTAATTGCTGAAGATAATATAATTAATCAAAAACTTATAAAACGTACACTAGAAGATTTTGGATTAACTGTTTGTGTGGCAAACAATGGATTAGAAGCGTTTCAAAAACGAAAAGATGAAGATTTTGCTTTAATTTTTATGGATATTCAAATGCCATTCTTAGATGGGACTGAAGCAGTTAAAGAAATTTTAGAGTATGAACAAAGAGATAATAAAAAACATATACCTATTGTTGCTCTTACTGCTAATGCGCTTAAAGGTGATCGTGAAAGATTTTTAGAAGCTGGACTAGATGAGTATATAACAAAACCCCTTGTGCGTTCTGAAATTGTTTCTATTTTAAGTCATTTCTTATTAGATCACATTGTAGAAGTAAATTTAGATAATTCAAGTGAATCTAAAGAAAGTTCAAAAGTTAATGAACTCGAAGAGTTCAGCACCCAAGAATTAGAGGAACCAGAAGAACCAATAATAATAAAAATTCCTCAAACTGAAGATTTTAATACTCAAGAGATAGAAGTCGATGAAACTGAACCAGAAGAACCAGCACAAAAAGCTGAATACAAAGCTGATATACTTTTATCTAAAAAAAGTTTATTTGAGACAAAACTTTATGCTAATCTTTTAACATCGCTTGGATATACATATCACGATGTACACACATTAAGTGAACTATATAAAGAAATCAACAATGAATCATATAAATTAATCATGCTTGATAAAGAATGCGAAGGATTGTCTCTTGAGTCAATTCATACTGATATATACACATCAGCGCAAAAAACAAATCTTAGCACTAAAGTTGTGCTAATTAGTGATCCTTTGACAATCAAAATCGATGAGGATGAAAAATATGTTGATGAAATTATAAATAATATTATAGATAAAAATCAACTTAAATCACTTTTAGAAAAATATATATAAAGGACAAAAATGTTAAAATTACTAAATATACTAGCTGTCGATGATGATATGATTAATTTAAAATTACTTAAATCTATGCTTAAAAAAACTGAAATTGTAGCTGAGGTAGTAGAAGCTGAAAATGGGTCTGATGCTATAAATATTTTAAAATCAAGAGATGATATAGATTTAATACTTTTAGATATTGTAATGCCTGTAATGAATGGTATTGAGATGCTAAAAATTGTTCGTGGGGATGAAAAGTTAAAGCAATTACCAATAATTGTTTTAACTACTGATGAAACAAAAAAAAGTGAAGCATTAGAACTTGGAGCAAATGGTTTTTTAATGAAACCAATTCGCATAAACGAACTTAAAGAAAAAATGGATTCTGTTCTTATCTAATTAAGAAACTTAGTATCTAAAAATCCAAATGCTTCGTAATTCCGTATTAGACCTTGTCATTTCGTATTAGACTTCGTCATTCCATATTAAACTTTGTCATTCCATGTTAGACTTCGTCATTCCGTGCTCGACACGGAATCTCATTTATTATCTATACAAAAAATCTACTAAATTAAAATCTCTTTTAAAACTTCTTCTATTCTTTTTACCCCAATAATTTCAAGTGCTTTTAAAACCTCATCTGGAATATCATCGAGATCTCGTTCATAGTTTTTAGCAGGTATTAAAACTTTAGTCATAGATGCTTTATATGCTGCTATTAGTTTTTCTTTTAAACCACCAATTGGTAAAACATCTCCACTTAAAGAAACTTCACCTGTCATAGCAATTTCAGAACGAACTTCACGAGAACTAAGGATAGATGCAATAACACTAACCATTGCGATTCCTGCACTAGGTCCATCTTTTGGAGTAGCGCCATCAGGCACATGAATATGAAGATCATATCGTTTATAAACTTCACTTACATCAATTTTTATACCATCTTCTTTTTCTTTAATAGTTTTAGGTATGTTATTTGGTTTTATTGGAAGTTTTTTAGTATCTATAAGAGTTTTAACTACACTGTAAGCAATCTTTGCTGATTCTTTCATAACATCCCCTAGACTTCCAGTTAATGCCATATTACCCTTACCTTTAATGCGAATAGACTCTATTTTTAAAACATCACCACCAACTGCTGTCCAAGCTAAACCATTTACAACCCCAACTACTGGTTTTTTATCTGTTTTTTCAATCTCAAAAACTGTTTTATCAAAATAATCTTTTAAATTTTTAATATTTAAAGATATTTTTTTAGTATCAGGTTTTTCTAAAATTTCACGAGCAACTTTACGGGACATCTCGGCTAAACGCCGACGAAGATTCCTAACTCCAGCTTCCCTTGTATATGAATGAATCATCTCTTTTAATGCTGGTTTTGAAATATTCACTTCGCTTTTTTTAAGACCATGCTTTTTTAACTCTTGTGGCAATAGATATCTACTAGCTATCTCAAATTTTTCTTGAGGTGTATATGAACTTATATGTATAAACTCCATCCTATCACGAAGTGGTGCTGGAATTTTTCCAATATCATTTGCAGTAGCTATAAAGATAACTTTTCTCAAGTCAATATTAAAATTCAGATAATAATCACGAAATTCTTTATTTTGCTCTGGGTCTAATATCTCTAATAATGCAGCTGTTGGATCACCTCTAAGTGAACGAGAAACTTTGTCTATCTCATCTAAAACTATAATTGGGTTCATCTTTTTGGCATCAATTAACCCTTGTGTAATTCTACCTGGCATTGCTCCAACATAAGTTCGTCTATGACCACGCAACTCATTTACATCTTCTAAACCGCCAAGTGCTATGCGAACAAGTGGTCGCTTTAATGCTTTGGCGATAGAGTTTGCAAGAGAGGTTTTTCCAACACCAGGGGGTCCACTAAAACAAAGAATTGCCCCAGCTGCATCATTTTCATTTTTTATACCTCGAAGTTCCATCAACTCTTTTACAGCAAAGTACTCTACTATACGCTCTTTTGGTTTTTTTAGCGAGAAATGGTCTTCGTCTAGTTGTTTCTTAACATCATCTATTTTAAGTGATTTTTTTGCTATATCTCCAAATGGAATCTCTAGTACCCACTCTAAATAGGTTTGAGTCATAGAGGCATCAGATGAATCTGGATGCATACGAGAAAATCTATCAATTTGCTTATTTATCTCTTTGTATGCATCTTCGTCCATTTTATTTTTTTTAGCTTCGAGTTTTTTACGATACTCCTCAATCTCTTCATCTCTTTGTGTATCAGTGCCTAACTCTTTTTGAATCTGTTTTAGTTGCTCTTTTAAAAAATACTCTTTATTTACTTTGTCTATATGTGTATGAACTTTTGATCTTATCTCTTTTTGTAGCTTATTCGCCTCATACTCTTCTATTAAAAAATCGATTAAATTAAGATATCTTTTTTCAGTATCTACCTCAACAAAAAGGTTATAGGCTTGTTCTTTTTTTAACTTTATTGTTGAGCATATCAGATCAATGATACGATTATGATCATGATTTTCTTCAATACTTCGTAATAAATCAGGTGCAAAATAACTACTTACCCCAGATAACATACGAACTTTTTCGCGTATAATTTGAAGTAGTGCATCTAATTTAAAAGAGTCATTATTTGTAGATTCTAATATTTCAACCCTTGCAACACTTGGCTCTTTTGAAATTTCATTTATTAATTTTGCCCTAGCTAAACCTTGGAAAAGTACTTTAACACGACCATCGGGAAGTGAAACTTTTCGCATGATTGAGCCAACTACTCCTACATCGTATAAAGCATCATAATCTCTCTGGGCTTCATGTGATGGTTTAGTTGAGCATACAATTACAAGTGAGTTGTCTTCAATTGTTTTTATAGCTGCACTAATATTTGCTTCATCATTTAAAAAAAGTGGTGAAATCATAAATGGGTATAAAAAAAGTTCATCTTCTGCTATTACTGGAATATTTGTTGGAAAATCTTCATAATTACTTAGTTTCATTGTTTTGTCCTAATTCTTTTGTCTCATCAATATTTGAATTACGAGATACTACACTTTTTGTATCTGGTATTAAAAAATCATACCAACTACTTGTTCCATCGCCTTCAAACCAGCTTCTATACCAAGGGGAGTTTAAGCGATCTACTTCATTCCAGTTAATCCATGGCTGTGGTTTTAACTCTCTATAATACTTAGCACTTTTACTCTTATCTACTCTATCATACAAATCAGCGATAGACTCATTTAAAGCAGCTTCTCCTAGATAAAGACGAGTAACCATTGTATTTATTACTGGAAGATATATAGAGTTAGGATAATTTTTCTTAAAATTTTCACCCTCCATAATAGCTTCTTTTATGAGCGCTTGATCGCGACGAGGATTTGGTAACGCCATATATTTTGCTTTGATTTTCATAAATTCAGCAGCTTCTTTTTCATCTAAATTTGCATAACGCTTTATATATTCATTTAAAAAGTGCTCACTTAGTAAGTATTCTTCATCTCTCATATGTGCCATAGCAAGTATCATAGTCGCTTCAACTAAAAGAGGCGAGCCAATATGTTCACCTTGAAGAGATGCGTAATATTCATCCGCTTTTTCAAGATCGGGTTCTGAGACAGATTTTATAATTTTTGAGTACCAATACATCGCTGGTTTATTGTGTTCTTGTATCTCTTTTGCGCAACCACTAAAAAACAAGAGCGTTGCTAAGGTAAGTAAAAATATGTTTGTTTTAAATTTCATTATTAGTAATCCATAGTTAAATAAGTTGATATTTTATCTAAAAGATATATAACACATATTAAACTAGGTACATTTTATGCTTTAAATGCTATAATGAGAAAATAAATTACAAATATTTGAGGGTTATTTATGAAATTTGAAATCACTACACCACTTTTGGGTTTTGAAAATATTAAAGAAGTTACACTAGAAAATATTGATGATATTTTTATGAAGATGCAAGCAGTAGATAATGAATTTATATCTTTTACTCTAATAAATCCATTTATTCTCCGTGAATATGACTTTGAAGTGCCTCAAAACATACAAAATACTCTAGCTATAGATGATAAATCAAATCTATTAACCTTAAATATTGTCCTAATCCAAACCCCAATAGAAGATTCAGTTATAAACTTTATAGGTCCAATAGTATTTAATACAGACAACAACAAAGCTGCTCAAGTGATAATACAAGAATCCACAAAATACGGCGTTGCAGAAAAAATTTCTACTTTTTTAAATAACTAAATCAAATATTTAGTATGATTAATTTTAACTCTAACAAAAATAATTCAGCAACATATAAGCTAATTTTGTCGATAATGATGGCATTATAATACTAAATTACTATCACCTAAGAAGGGGTCTCTCATGAAAACTTTAAATCTTAAATTTTCTTTCCTGCTACTGTTTTTTATGTTGTTTAACATAAATTGTTTTGCTAAAGGAAATGCCACAGATCTTGAAAATCCATTTTCTATAGTTTATAGCAATAACCTATATGGTGATTATGTTTCTATAGCTTCATCTATCCAATGTGTTGTTCCAAACGCTACTAGTACTATATGCAATTATAACTATGTTGGCAATCTGTATAATGCACATTCTATATATGAAAATTCTCTTTCTACACTTATAATACCACTAAATTCATCAACAGAAACACTATCGCTACCTAGCGACATTGATGGAGCAGATATCTTGTATGCTGGTTTATTTTGGCAAGGGCATATTGCTGGTGAGCAAGAAAATACCTATAATTCTGTCTTTAGTGCTAATGGTGGTATTGTTGGTAGGGATGAGGTAACCATGCAAGATTCTAGTGGTACTGTTCATAATATAACTGCTAGTAGAATTTGGTATCAGGATTTTTGGGGAGATGGTGATGATGATGATGGTGGGCATCGTTCTTTTTATCAAGGTTATGCAGATATTACAAATATTTTACAAAATTCTTATGATAAAAGTATAATTAATAACTACACAATTGGTAACATTAAATCTACAATTGGTAATGATTTTCCTACTTATTTTTGGATTGATAATCATAATGAATTTAATGGAGTTAGAATTGGTTTTTGGGGAAACTGGAACCTTATTGTTGTGTATAATCATTCAGATATAACTAGCTTGTCTCCTGTTCCAAAGCCTAAAAACATAACTATTTTTCATGGTTTTGATACTTTAATTCCATTTATAGCTTCAGGGACTGGTAGTGCAACAAAAAGTATTGAACTATCATTATCTGGCTTTTTAACCCCATCACAACTTCCCATCTCTGCAAAGTTACTATTTTATGGTTCTGCTGGGGAAAAAAGCCTGCCATTCGACACCTTTAAAATCCAAGATAAGAATACAACTAATTTTCTTGACTTAAGCAATGCTACAAATCCTGTAGATAATGGATTTAATGGTTCAGTCTCAAGTTTTGGAATTCCAATAGATAGTAATATTAGTTATTACCCAGGATTAGATAGTGATGAATTTGATATCTCTAATGCTATGGGAACTAAACAAACATCTACAAGACTAAGCCTTTCAGCTAGGTTCGAGCGCACTTCCGCTGTAGCTCATGGTGACCAAATTATCCCTGGGCTGATTGCTTTTTCAACTGACATTTATGAACCTAACCTTTGTTACGATTATTCTATTAAACAAGATGGAAGTTATTTAAGTATTGATAGAGATAATTATCAAACAGCGCGTCTTGATACACAAATTTCTTCCTCTGATTTAGAAATTACCGTTTATTTAAAAACTCTAGAAGCAGATATTCCAGCTGAGGGCATAGCAATTAGAACGGATGTAAATTCAAGTATTTTTAAGCATATTGGTAATATTTCCACTTCAAATACAAATGGTACTATACTGATTGACAGAGGCTCTCCAAACCATTCAACAGCATCACTTTGTGCTTATGATTTAAATGGTGATAATTCAGTAGGTAATAGTGGATGTTCTGATGGATATAATATACGAAAAGGAAATGGTACTCTAAATGCTAATGAATTTGTATATACAAAATTTTTACTTGAGCCGACAAGCATTACTGGCGTAGAAGATATAAATGTATCACTTGGTTTATCTATGAAATATTATATTACAGCTGGTGGCAATAAGATTGAGTATCCAGACTATGAACTTGGAGGTACTAATATTCCGCTTTGTCCACCTAATGCTTCATACGAACCTGCACTGGGACAATTTAATGTAGTTCAAAGTGGTCAACAAAATAATGATATAAAAAATAATATTTATACTCAAATATCAAGAAATCCTTTTGCTGCTTCAGTAGTATTTGATTCTACCCCTTTAGATTATGATAACTCAGCTCCAACTTCAGACTTAAATACTACAGTTCTAGTTGAGATAATAGATGTAGGCTCTTTTGGAGACATAAATGCTACATGTGTAAATCCAGATGCTTCTCTAAGTGCACCAATTTTTGTTCCACTTGAGTTTACACCTTTAAACTTTCAAGCCCCTATAGCAACTCAAGGTGCTGATTACTACAATTTTGCGGTAAAAAATGCATCATTTAGGATTTGGTATTTTGCTGATAGCAATGGAACTCTTATACAAAACTGGACGGCAACTGTAGATACTAATAATACAAATGTTACTTCTATCTCAGGGCTATACAAAAGTGAACACCATCCTATTTGTTCAACAGAGTGTTCACCTGATACTACTAAAGGTTGTTTTGAATGTATAAAAAACAACTATTCCCAACAAATATGTGCACGAGACAATTTTTCAACCCGTCCAGAATCTTATAATGTGAAAATATATGATATTAACCATACAGCCTCAGATGCACTAAAAGACTCAACTAAGTTGGATATTTCTAACCAAGATGGATTTGATCCAACTTCGCACAAAACATCCAAGAGAATGAACCTTGCAGCGGGATACAACTACCGTTTTGATATAGATGCTACAGGCTATGATGGTATAAACACTGTCCCAGGCTATACAAGAAATTTTAATGGTGGAGCTGATTATAACGCTACCATGATATGGGATCCTCAAACTACTAAATCAGGTTGTAATGATGATTCAAATGTAACTTTAGAATTTTTTGTTCAAAATGGAGCTATGATAAATCATGAAAACAATCATACAAATGTTGGTCAATACAAAATTAACATCATTGATCAATCTTGGACTGCTGTTGATAACACAAATAGAGCCCATCATATAGTTACTAACTCTTTTTACACTGACCCTGATTGTCAAGTAGGAACTACAGCAACAACTCTTTCAGCAGGTAGATATGGCTGCTATATTAATACAGACCATAATGGTAGTAATAATAATTATGTACGATATTATCAGGATCATGATGTTGAATTTTTACCATATAAATTTGGCATGACAGGTATAATTCCATCGCATGGTATAGACCATAACACTACATTTGATGCCAATACATTTATATATATGGCTGATATGTTATATAATTCATATAGCGACCAAAATATGTCTTTTCACCTAAATGGTCCTATTTCTGCCCACGGTAAAGACGACTCTACATTAAGTAACTTTGTAGATAATTGTTACGCTAAAGAGATAGATTTAACAATACAAAAATTTAATATTGCGGCTTCTTCATACGCAGATCATAGGTTTGTATTTCACAATACAGATATATCTACAAATAAACAAAACGGTAGCATGAAAAATTTAAGTGATACTATTACACTAAATACAGATGATTTTAATAAATCAAATAATGGTAGTGTAAATACTATTTTAAATCTAAATTTTGATAGAAATGTAAGTACTGTACAAAACCCTGAGACGCTAACTTTTACAAACTATAAAGTTTTTTGTAACAATCCTGCTAATAATTGCAAAATGAATGCAGAGTTAAATCCATTGTTTGAAACAAAAGGCAATATGGATCTTAATCAAACAGGTACCAATACTAATATAACTATAAATTATCTTTATGCCCGCTCTCATGCTACTAGAAATAGATTCTCTGCTCCTCTAGATCAAAATGCTTCTATATATTATGAAGTATATTGTGATGGGACTATAGCGGGTAATACATGTGATAAAGATTTATTACCAAATGGTATAGATTCAAATACTACTGATGACCCAAGATGGTTTGTAAATGAAAATCATACATCAAATTATGGTAATGCTGGTAATGTTAATCAAAAAGGATATGCTGTAAATAATGGCTTTGTTACTCAAGATGGTGCCCCTACTAGTGCCCCTACTGGGAATCATCAAGATAAAGTAGTACTCGATTATAATAGCGCTAAAGGCTTTCCATATAAAACAACAATGCAGATGGAGTCTTCAAAATGGCTGATATATAACAAATACAATATTAATGCAACTAAAAACGAGTTTAAAGTTGAATATGCCTCTGATGCTTCATTGTGGGGTGGAAAAACTGAAACTGATTCTACTACAATAGAGGGTGGTGCGGATAGTACTAACCGGAGATTTATGTGGTAAAATTTGCTTTAAATCGCTTAGCATTTACCCTAATAGAACTGCTTTTTGCAATTATGATTATGGGTATAACTATGGTATCTGTCCCCATTATTATGAGCTCAAACGCTAAAGGTTTTGAAACTACAATTATACAAGAAGCTATATTTGCAGCTTCAGCTGAGTTAAATCAAGCTCTTTCTTTTAGATGGGATGAAAACTCACTTAATGAAGTAACTAATCCTACTGGTCTAACAAGAGTTATAGAGACAGGCGATTGTGATGATGTTACAAGACTTCGCCCAGGTCATATCAGACAAAAATATCATAGAAGATGCTTGGATGATGATAATATATCGGTTAGTACGCTTGGACCAGATAGTGGTGACTTAGACGACATTGACGATATTGATACCAACATAAAAGATATGTTTTTAAATGATTCAACAACAGCAACTGGCTATAAACATAGATATCAAAGTACAATTGGGATTACTTATGGGGCTATTGGTAATGTAAATGCAAGTAGCAACAATGCAAAATTAATTACAATTACAGTTAGTGATGATCAAGGTGAAACCGTTACAGTACTGCGTTCATATACCCTAAATATTGGCGAAGTTGATTTTTATGAGAGGACTTATTAGTGATAAAAAAAATTAAAAAAGCCTTTACAATGCTTGAGCTTGTTTTTGTTATTGTTATTGTGGGACTACTTGCTACATTTGGTGTTGAATTTATGGTTCAGTCATATAAAAGTTATCTATTTTCAAAAATTAATAACCAACTGCAAAATGAAAGTGCAACAACAGTTAAGTTTATAGCTAAAAGATTATCACATCGTATAAAAGATTCTGTAATAGCTAGAGATTTAGGATCAAGTGGTTTTGTTTCAATCCAAAATATAGTTAGTGGTAGTAGCTATACTGTTTTAGAGTGGGTTGGTGTAGATATTGATGGATGGCGTGGAAATACCCTTCCTTTTTGGAGTGGGATAATTGATTTAGAAGCTGATCTTGGACAAACAACAAACTTAACATCACCAGAGACAAACACAGCAGCTATAAGTGGCTTTATAGCAACTTTATCTGGTGGAAGTAGCAGTATTGCCGATAGTGCACTGTATTTTTTAGGCTCAGACAGTGATAGCTCTTATGGATGGGGTGGTCCTTTAACCTCACAACAAACCGCAGCTATGCATCCAGTAACTACTGGGACAAATACCAATCAGTTTAGCTCAAGTATTGGAGCTGATTTTAGTGGTACTGTTGTTTCAGAATACTATAAACATGCATGGACAGCTTATGCAATAGTTCACTCAAATAATGGCGATTTAACACTCCACTACAACTATCAGCCATGGGCTGGAGAAACATATGATGCAATAGGGATTGGTGTGAGAACTGAGCTGATTATGCAAAATGTTACAACATTTCAATACAAAGCAATAGACACACTCATAAAAATTCAAGTATGTGTAGAACATGACCTAGCTGGAGAGGAGTACGCTATATGCAAAGAAAAAACTATATACTAGTACCTATAAAGAGTACACTTGGCTCTACTTTGAGTTCCCGTGAACATTTTTCTACGAAAAATATTCCATACGCTCAAGCCAAGCGCAGTGGCTTTGCAATGATTATGGCTGTAGTAGTTATGATAGTAGTAGCTACCATAATGATGTTTACTCTCAAACAAACCACTCAAACAGCTAAAACAACAGCAGATATCTATTTGTATGAACAGTCAATACTTCATACAAAAAGTGCTATTGAGTATGCGTTATTTAGAATTGCTGAAAACAACACTACAGCAGGTTGTTTAAATAATTTATTATTTCAGCTACCACCTTATAATATAAACATAACTATGAGATATGTTTTTACTCCTGTAATTAGTAACTGTGACAGTTACATATCAAGTATAGTTACCCCCGAGCAAAATGGTTCTGTTTTAATGGATATTAGAGTTAGTGTAGATTCAGACGATACTGGTTCTGAGCCAATTACATACTTTAGAAGGACTATGCAAAAACTTTAGATTTAATCTTTAGTAAACTTATTCATGTTATAATCTTTATATTACAAAATCAAGGATTATTAATGAATATATCATTAACAGGAAGACATTTAGAACTAACACAACCAATTAAAACTCACATAAACTCTTCGATTGAGACACTTAATAAATATAATATGGACATTACAAGCGTAAATGTTGTAGCATCAGCTCAAACTAAAAAAGGAAAAGAGCACTCAATGATTGAGTTTGTTATTAGCCTTGCTGGTAAAAATTCTATCATCATTAAACAAAACAATGATGACTTATATGCATGTGTAGATATTGCTATTGAGCGTGCTCAAAAAGCTATGCGTCGTATCCATGACCGTGAAGTTGATCACCAAAAAGTTGGACTTAATGAGCTTAAATCACAAGTAAATAATGGTATAGATATAAAACGAGAAGAGCTTCTAAATGAAGATGAAATAGTCCCTGTAGAACTCGACCTATACAAACCTCGTGAAGTTGAAGATGTTTTAAATGATTTAAAAGATGGCGAAAAAATGTTTGAAATCTTTTTAGATAATGATCAAAAAACTAGAGTTTTATACAAAAGAAATGATGGAAGATTTGGACTTTACTAAAAAACTAGATTCCCACTCCATCACCGTCATTCTCAGCTTGTACCACAAGGGTATGATAACTGGGAATCTAACATCTCGTCATTCTGAACTTGATTGGGAATCCAGACTCTAAACTAAATTACCCTTTACCTTTTTAACTATCTCTTCATCCTCGCCCATATCAATCCATCTAAATTGTTTACCGCTTTGAGAACTCCCTTTTAGTAAATCTCCACTTTTTCTATATTTTAAATCTAAGTTTGCTATATCAAAACCGCTACTAATTTTACAAAACATATCTAATCTCTCACTTGAATTTTGATTTGTATATAGATAACAGTATCCCTTAAGTCCTGTACGACTCACACGACCACGAAGTTGATGAAGAGTTGATAATCCTAATCTTGGTGCTCCTACAATAACTACAGTGCTTAATCTCGGTAGGGATATTCCAACTTCAACAACCGTAGTAGCTATCAATATATCTCCATCTTTTGAAAAATCAAATAACACTTGTTCCTTTTCTTTATCTTTTCCATGTGTAACATATACATTGTTAAAATTTTTCTCCCAGTACTCTCGTGCTTCATCAATACTTTGATATTCTAAAACTTCGCTATGCTCAACAAGTGGATAAACTAAAAGAATTTGGTTGCCTTTTTTAATCTCATTTTTAATATGTACCAATAAATTTGCAAAATCACTTTTATGAATGACCTTACTAGTTATATCTTTTTTAAATGGTGTAGAAGTTATCAAACTTACATCTATATTTGCCGTTTCTATCATAGCTAATGTTCGAGGAATTGGAGTTGCTGAAAACTGCAAAAAATGTGGCCTTGTCTCACTTGAACTTACAAGTTTTTCAAGCATATTTCTCTGTTGCACTCCAAAGCGATGTTGCTCATCAACCATCACAAGACCAGCTTTTGGTAAATCCCTATATAAAAGGGCATGTGTACCTATTATAAAATCATATTCATCCAAAGAAATTTTTTTACTTGTTTTATTTGTAACTAGCACTATTTTTGCAAAAGTATTATATTTTTTTGCCTCATCATAAAGTTGATTTGCAAGAATTGTTGTTGGTGCCATTAAAATTGAACGATTTACTCCCATCATAAAAGCAGATGCTAAAATAACCATAGTTTTACCACTTCCTACATCACCAATTATCATCCTTTTAGCCGCAACATCTTTGGAAAAATCTGTTTTAATATCTTTTATGGTCTCTATCTGTTTTAAAGTTAAGTTAAAAGGCAAGGTTTTTGCCCACTCTTCATAACTATAATCTCCATATACTATAGTTTTAAAATATCTTCTTTTTAAAGATAGTTGTTTCATATATGTATATAGTTCTGTATATTTTAATGCGTATAAAGTTTTTTCATCAATCTCTTTTAAATTAATAGCTCTGTGTTTTACAAAATGAATATTTAGCAACTCCTCGCTAATTTTACTTGGTATACCCTCCTCTATTAACTTTTGTTTATTTAGATTTTCTTTGATAAATCTACTCATTACATCTGTTCTTAATTTTGTCTTATATTTTGGCATAATGCAACCAATATTTGTAACTTTTTTTGGCATACTCATGCTACACTTACCCACTTTACACTCACACATACCAAAAAAATAATCTCTATCTCCAACATTAAACTGATGTAGCATATATGGTTTTGGACGAAACAGCACACCAGTAACACTATGACCAAAATTATGTGCATAAAAGGTTATTTGTATAGAGTTTGGTGTGCGATTTACTGATTGGACTGTAGCATCTATAACTTGTGGTGTATGAGGGATTAGTTTATCTTTTAAACGAAGGTCTTCATAAGTAAAAGGGATTATAAGAGAGAGCTCACTCCAAGATGAGATATTTAGTTTTTTAAATTTTTCCACTACCTCTTTTGTAAAACTCATAAGTTTACCCTTTAGTAAACTACTTGCATAACTTAGATCCTGAATGCCCGTAGGAAATACCCTTGGGGTGCAAGTTCAAGATGACGAAAACTCATAACCTGTGTCATTCCAAACTTGTACCCCAAGTGTCATTCCAAACTTGATTTGGAATCTAATTTGTTAGTTTTGCAAGAAGCTTAGTTAATTATTTAAAACTATAACCTAAAAAGTAAACTATTATAAAAAATATGTCAAATTGAAATATTTATTTAGTAACTATTGCAAAACTAATATCTAAAATCTCTTTATGTTTTTTTATAAATTTATTTAAGTCTTCAAGTTTTAAAGCTTTTATTTTTTCTAACTCTTTTGCAGAAGAGCCAAACTCATCTCCACGATAATACTCTTGAAAAGTGCGAGAAAGTCTTTGACTAATAGTTTCAACTCTTAAAGGCTCACTACCTAGCAAAAACTTTTTAGTTTGCTCTAACTCCTCCTCAGTTACACCATTTTGTACAAATTCTGCCATAACCTCTTGTACTGTTTTTTTTGCTTCATCTAAAGATTCTAATTTAGTTTGAAGATATCCACTCATATATGAACTTGATTTATTTACATTAAATCTTGCATAAGCCGAGTATGCAAGACCTTTTTTAACGCGAACTTCTTCCATTAGTCTGCTTCCAAATCCACCAGCACCTAATATGAAAGCAGCTACGCGTGATTTATACACATCATCAGATGATATTCCCATATTATACGGTGAACCAAAATATAGATATGCCTGCTCTGTCTCTCTTTTTAAGACTACCTCTTTTGGCTTTTGTCTGAGCTTATAATTTTTTAAAGATTCTAATTTGCCCTTTGGCATGTAAGATATAAGAAGTTGAAGTTTTTGCTTTACATCCTCCTTATCTATATCTCCACCAATCACAACAATAAGTTTAGAGCTAACTAGGTTTTCATCTATAAATTTTTGTACATCATCTAGTTTTATAGTTTTTACGCTCTGTATTGTTCCAGAAGCTGGATTTGATAAAGGGGTACCTTCAAACAAAATGCTTTTTAATTCATTGCCAGCTACATAATCATAGTCATTTTTTTTAGAACTTAATTTTCCAACTAATGTGGTTTGAACTTTAGTTAAAGTTTTTTCAGTGATGTTTGGATCTTTTAAAAGTGCATCAAAATAACTCAATGCTTCATCAAATTCATCACTCAAACATGACATATCCATAACAAATGTTTCACGACCCGCTGATGCTGAGATATGAATTGCTCTAGCTTCAAGGAGCTCTGCAAATGCGTGCGAACCTAGTTTTTTTGTACCCTCGCCCATCATTTTAGCACTAAATTTTGCAAAACCAGAAATTTTTGTATCAGTTATGCTTCCAGAATTTTGAAATACAAACTGCATATTTATTAGTGGTAATCTCTTGTCACTCTCAAAAATTACTGGTATCTTAAAGCCATTTGCTTTTATATATTCTATTTGTGCTGCCATTAAAAATTGTCCTAAAATTAGTATTAATATAATTATTTTTTTCATTAAAATCTCTCTAAAATCTCATAAGCTGTATTACGAACACACGGTAATTCTCCAACATCACGAATAAGATGAATCATCTCATCTTGTGCCATACTAAAGTTTGCTCCAGCACTACTTACTACATTTTCTTCCATCATAGTTGATCCTAAATCATTAGCTCCAAATTTCAAAGCCATTTGTCCAATATATGGACCTTGAGTTACCCATGAACTTTGAATATTTGGTATATTATCAAGATATAGACGAGCTACTGCAAGAAGCCTTAAATAACGGTTTGATGAGGGTTTATCCATATCTGGAATTTGGGCTAATAGTTCAGTATTTTCCCCTTGAAAACTCCACATTATAAAAGCACGAAAACCACCTGTTTCATCTTGAAGCTTACGAATCATATCAAAATGCTCAACTATATCTTCATCACTCTCAATTGTACCATACATCATAGTAGCTGTTGACATAATATCTAATTTATGAGCTTTTTTATGAATATCTATCCAAACATCACTATCTATTTTTTTAGGTGCAATGATATCACGAACTTTATCACTTAATATCTCCGCTCCAGCACCAGGGATAGAAGCTAAACCTTTAGCTTTTAGTCTTTGTAAAACTTCTTGCACACTTATTTTAGAAACTTTAGCAATAAAATCAATCTCAATAGCTGAAAACCCATGGATGGTTATGGTTGGGTATTTTTGATGAATATGCTCAACCAAGTCTTCATACCACTCAATTTTCAGCTTTGGGTGAACACCACCCTGAAACAAAATTTGAGTCCCACCAATCTCTAAAAGTTCATCTATTTTTGCATCTATTTCATTAAAAGTTAAAACATAAGCATCTTCATCTTTTTCATGCCTATAAAATGCGCAAAATTTACAATCTACCCAACAAATATTTGTATAGTTTATGTTTCTATCTACTACAAAAGTTGTAACACCTTTTGGATGCAACTCTTTTTTTCTTGCACTTGCCATCTTGCCTAGTTCAATTAAATCAGCATTTTGTATCAACTCAAGTGCTTTTTGTTTTGTTAATCTTTGCATCGCTAAAACTACTTTGATGTATCTTTTGAGATAGCATCCAACACACCATTTATAAATTTAGGGGATTGCTCTGTTCCAAATGCCTTTGTAATCTCAACAGCTTCATTTATAATTACAGCACAATCAAGATCCCCAAAAAGAATCTCAAAACTTGCTAATCTTAAAGTTGCACGCTCAATACTCCCAAGTCTCTCAAAATCCCAATCTTTTAGATGTTTAATAATTGATGTATCACATGCTTCAATATTTTCTAATACACCCTCGTAAAGACCTAATGCAAAATCTTTTTGTTTGTTACGAATTTTTTTTTCTTCAAGTATCTCACTTGTATGCTCAGCAATATTTCCATTACCTAAATCATAAGCATATAATAAACTTACTACTGCCATTCTAGCGTGATGTCTAGTAGCCACTATATTACCTCGTAAAGGTCAAGCATCTCAATAACAGTAGTCATTGCTTCAAAACCTTTATTTCCAGCTTTTGTTCCAGCTCGCTCTATTGCTTGCTCAATTGTGTCCGTTGTTAAAAGTCCAAAAGAGACAGGTTTTTGATACTTTAAACTCATAGTAGCAATCCCTTTTGTAGCTTCAGCAGATACATAGTCAAAGTGAGGAGTAGCACCACGAATAACAGCACCCAATGCACAAATTGCATCATATTTACCACTTGCAAATAGTTTATCAATTATCATTGGAAGCTCAAATGCACCGGGGACTATTATATGCTCAATATCACCCTCATCTCCGCCATGACGCTCAAACGCATCTTTTGCACCCTCAACTAAACGATCAACTATAAAATGGTTCCACCTTGTGCTAACTATTGCTATTTTTTTGCCATTTATTACTTTTAAATTACCTTCAATTAATTTCATCTATTTTCCTTCAAATATTAATTTTTATTTAGATTCTAATCTATATCTTGTATTTTTTTAATTGTTTCTATTAGAGTTTCTAGCTCACTTAACTTAATCATATTTGCTCCATCGCTTTTTGCAATGCTTGGGTCAAAATGTGTCTCCATAAAAAAGCCATCAACGCCAACAGCAGCTGCACCTTTTGCCAAATATGGAACCATTGAAGAATCTCCACCAGTTTTACCACCAACTGCCGTAGGCATCTGAACTGAATGAGTAGCATCAAATATAACTGGCGCAAACTCTCTCATTATTACTAAATTTCTCATATCTACCACCATGTTGCCATATCCAAAAGAGTTCCCTCTTTCACATAAAAATACACCATGTCTTTTAGAATTCTCATAAGTTGCCGCGCTGCAACCACGAGTTTGAAGAACTTTTAAAACTGGATACTCCATCGCTGAAGCACTTAAAAATTGCCCTTTTTTAATATTTATAATTTTATCAGTTTTTGCACATGCTACTAGCAAATCAGTTTGCCGACATAAAAAAGCTGGAATTTGTAACATATCTACAACTTGTGCTACCTGTGATACTTGAGTTGATTCATGCACATCTGTAACTATTTTATAACCAAACTCATCTTTGACTTTTTGGAGAATTCTTAAACCCTCATCAATTCCAAGCCCACGAAAAGATTCTAAAGATGTACGGTTAGCCTTATCAAAACTAGCTTTAAAATAAAAATCAATAGTCTCATCATTATGATATTTTTTTAAAGACGAAGCAATTTTAAAAATATTTTCTTCACTTTCAATAACACAAGGTCCAGTTAATAAAGTCATATACCTACCTTTTTGAAATAAAAAGTGATTATAGCATAATGAAGTATTACTTAGCTTTAGCTATCATACTTTGTAAAACCTAAATTTGGTTGTGTAATTGAACTCTCTGATTAAATATGAACTAGACCCTAAATCAAGTTTAGGGTGACGTGCATACCGTCATTCCAAGCTTGACTTGGAATCTACTGGCTAATTATTCAGAGAGCTCAATTAAAAGAATTCCGCCAAAACCTATAAATACAGCTAACCAAGCTTTTAAAATACAACCTCTAATGATGACATATGCTCTGATACAAGTTTAGCAAAAGCACTCATAATCGCAATTATACCCATCTATTTACTTCATTTCTTGTATAATGCGGATAAAAAAGGTATTTATTTATGGGAAATTTAATAGTAATAGCAATAGTTGGGTATATTTTTTATATCATATTCAAAAGCTATGCGCGCTATACAAACTATTCAAAAAAAGCATTTAAAAACTTTTCAGTTTCACATGAAAGTCTTAGCAAAAGTGATTTAGGACTTTTTGTAGCCCTTGCTGCAAAAGTTGCAAAAGCTGATGGAAAGATAGATAAACTAGAAGCTCAACTAGTTGGATTGTTATTTGATGATATATCTGCTGTATTTCCAGAGCCACAAAAAACTAGAGATATTTTAAAACAAATTTTTGATGAACAAAAAGATCGCAAAGATGATATTGAGAGTATTGCTTCTGCCTTAGGTAATGCTATCAAAAGAGATAAAGCTAAACAACAACAATTTATGGGGTTTTTAATCCAGTTAGCTTTTGTTGATGGTAGTGTGAGTGAGAGTGAAGATGAACTACTTCAAACAATAGCTGAAGCATTCCAATTTGACCCAAATGCATATCATGCAATTTTTGAGCAGTTTGAAAAGATGATGCAAAACATCAAACCACAAGTAAATATAGACGATGCTTATAAACTTTTAGGTGTAAACAAAGATGATGATTTTAGTGTTATAAAAAAAGCATATAGAAAACTAATCCGTGAGTATCACCCTGATATTATTAAATCACAAGGAAAAAGTGAAGAGTATATGCAAGAAGCTACTGCAAAAACTCAAGAGATAAATCAAGCTTATGAGATGATAAAAGAGTATAAAAAGTAACTTAAATTAAGGGCACCTCTAAAAACCCTAGCTCTCCCAAAAAAACTCTATCCATTGCTCCGCTTCATTTATCCAAAAATGAGGTTCATAAATGGAAGTTTTTTTATAAAAAAGAGCTGCACTTTTAAATTCTATATGATTATTTTTACTTTTTAAAGATTTCATAACAGCTATAAAAGTATCACCACTATCAGCTATATCATCAACAACTAGCACTCGTTTTACATCTTTAAACTTACAACTGTTAAAAATCGTAACACTTTCTCTTTTTTTAGTTTCGTCATAAAGCTCAGTACGCAAACTTTGTACATCCCGAATATCTAAACCCTCTGCCATAACATGTGCGATTGTAAGTCCCCCACGAGCAATAGCTACTATAGCATCTGGGTTATACTCTCTTGCTTGTTCTATCAATTTATTTGTATCTTGTTTAAAGTTTTCATAGCTATAATATTTCATAGATATAATTATACCAATCAAGTATTATTTAAAACTTTTAAGATACACTTCTGCTATAAAAATTCAAGGAATACTATGTATAAACATATTTTAACTGTAATTATTATTGCTATTTTTATGGGGTGCTCAGCTCCAAAATCACAAAAACCACCACTTTTGGATATGTCTTTACCCACTTGGTACACATCTCCACCACAAGATTTACAATTTTTCTATGCAACTGGTTCTGGTGAAACTCAAATAAAAGCTAAAAATAATGCAATTTCAAACTTAAGGGGCACAATTAAATATAATTTAGATAAGGTTTTTTCAAGCAAAACTACTAAATTAAAAATAGCACAAAATCAAGATATTAAACCAATACTTTTAGAAAATGAGATATTTTCAAATACTATACCTATGATGAGAACAAAAATTGAAAAAACAACTGTTTTTCAAAAAGAACATCTAACTTTAGTTAAATTACCTAGAAGTTTAGTTTTTGATTATGCAAATAAAATAGCTCTTAAAAAACTAGAAGATTCTAAAGTAAGATATAAAACTCTTAAAGACAAAATTGCTATACAAAGATATGTTTTTCTTTTAGATGAGATGCCACACTACCATAAACTTGCAACTCTAATTGCAGCAAAAAAATCATCACTTTCAACATATAAAAGTGATGATGAATTTGCATACTTAAACAAAATAGGAAGTGAATTTTATAAACTAAAACAGAGTATTAGTTTTTATGTTTTAAGTGATGTTAATTCTAGGATATTTGTTCAAAATGCAAAAAAAGCGATTATTGCTAGTGGATTGACTCTCAGCTCACAGCCAATAGGTGATAACCACTTAGAGCTTTTTATCACATCAAAAACAGTTGATGCACAAGAATATAGCTTTAATAAATCCAAAACATTGATTAAATATAGGACATACAATAAAAATAAAGAAGAGATTGCTTTTAGACAACATACATTTATAGGCAAATCTAGAGTGTCATATCTGGATGCTAAAAAACAATCAGCTATAGATGAAAATAACAAAATCAAAAAACTTGGTATATATAAATTTATTGGCTTTAATTAATTAATAACTGTTACTTAAGATTATATAGGTATAATCATCATATATTTCACATAAGGAAACCAAAATGATAATCAAGACTATTAGTTCAATTGCTTTAGCAGGTTTGATGGCTGCTATTATTACTGGATGTAGCGACAAGGAGCCTACAAGCCCTGATGCGCAAGCTGATTTTCGTTGTGAGCAAGAAAATGTTCTTGCTCCAAAATGGACTTGTGTACCTATAGTTGATGGTTCATATGCTGGTGTTGGTGTTGCTAAAAAAAGTGACGCTGGAATGGGTCATATGAGAAAAGTTGCTGTTGCTAATGGTCGCTCAGATCTAGCTCAACAAATAGAGTCCCAAGTAAAAGATAAAATTGAACTTTTTACTCGCACTACAGGTAATGGCAACAATGAAACGGTAGATCAAGTTACAACTGCTGTTTCTAAACAGGTTGCAAAAGTTGATTTACAAGGTTCTAAGGGCGTTGATGTTTGGACATCTCCATCAGGTTCACTTTATATGTTGGTAACTGTCCCAGAAGCTACTGTAAATAAAGTTGTTAAAAGTTCTCTTAAAACTAGTTTTAAAAATGACAACGCTTTATGGCAACAATTTCAATCTAAAAATGCTTTAGAAGAACTTGACAAAGAATTTCCAACTGATTAACTTTCTTTTTACTCCCTCTCGGGGGTAATTCTTTATAAAAATATTCCATATGTTCAAACCAATAGCATTTTAGCTATAATTCCAAAATATATAATGCAACAGTGTAAATTTTAATTCTTTTGCGGCTACATTTTACTTCGTAAAAAGTGCTCGTCTAAAAAAATTTCCATTGCAAGAGGAACACTATGAAAAAAATCGCCATTATTGGTCGTCCAAATGTTGGTAAAAGCTCATTATTTAACCGCTTAGTCAAAAAAAGAGATGCAATTACATCTGATTTAGCTGGAACAACACGCGATGTAAAAAGAAGAGAAGTTACAATAAATAATAAAAGAGCTCTTTTATTAGATACTGGCGGACTTGACAAAGGGTGTGAGCTTTTTGATAAAATAAAAGAGATGTCATTAAAAGCTGCATATAAAGCTGATATCATTCTTTATATGGTTGATGGAAAAGGTCTGCCCGAAGATGAAGATAAAAAACTTTTTTATGAATTACAAACCCTAGGTAAAGATGTAGCTCTTGTTGTAAATAAGATAGACAACGATAAAATGAAAGAAAAACTTTGGGAGTTTTATGAGTTTGGATGTGATGCTATTTTTGGTATATCAGTAGCACATAATCGTGGTACGGTTGATTTAATTGATTGGGTATATAAACAAATTCCAGATGAAGACATTATAAAAGAAAATAATGATGAAGAGATGGAGATAATAGAGCCAGAGATAGATGAAATGAATGATGAAGACTTCTTTAGAGAGATAGGAAATGAAGAGGATGATGGTTATTTTCATCAAGATATGTTTTTAGATGAAGAAGCTGTTATAGATAACTCAATTTTTGCTCAAAATGATAAGATTAAAGAGTTTAATGAAGAAGATGTTAATCATATAAAAATTGCAATTATTGGACGAACCAATGTTGGAAAAAGCTCACTTTTAAATGCATTACTTGGTGAAGAACGCTCAGTTGTATCTTCTGTCGCGGGAACAACTATCGACCCAATCGATGAAACAATAGACTATAAAGACAAACAGCTTACATTTGTAGATACAGCAGGGCTTCGCCGTCGTGGTAAAATTTTAGGAATTGAAAAATATGCTCTAATGCGAACAAAAGAGATGCTTGAAAATTCAAATATGGCTCTTGTTGTTCTTGACGCTAGCGAGCCATTTTTAGACCTTGATGAAAAAATAGCTGGTTTAGTTGATGAAAATAGATTAGCATGTATCATTGTGTTAAATAAATGGGATATAGCAGATAGAGAGCAACACGATAAAATTATTTTAGAAATTCGCGATAGATTTAAATTTTTAGCTTATGCACCTATCATTACCCTATCTGCAAAAAGTCATCAAAGAGTTGATAAGCTTCACGACATGATTTTAGAGATAAATGATAACTACTCGCAACGCATAACAACATCACAACTAAATGCGGTAATGGATAAAGCTCTTAGGCGTCATCAACTTCCAACTATGCATGGTCAAGTTATCCGTATATACTACACTACACAATACGAAACTCGTCCACCAAAAATAGCTATAGTTATGAACAAACCAAAAGGACTTCATTTTACATATAGAAGATACCTTACAAATAAATTAAGAGAGGCTTTTAACTTTAGTGGAACTCCACTACTTTTTAAAGCCAAGAGTCGCGGGGAAAAATAGCTAAGAGAAAAGGATACCTTTGGCTAAAGCCGAAGAACCCAAATCTCTTTCCTTGCGATGGAGATTAGGGCTTAAATATCACAAAATACACAATTACTAAAAGTAGTAATGTTGGTACTTCATTATAAATTCTGAAAAATTTTCCACTTTTTTGACAATCATCTTTTAAAAACTTTTGTCTATAATGCCCCATTGAAAAAAAATACCCCATCATAATTGCAACAAATAATATCTTAGCATGTAACCATCCATTACCACCAAAGCCAATTTCGTAAGATAAGTAAAAACCACTTAATACAGTTGTCCACATTGCAGGGACACCTATATATAAATAGATTTTCTTTTGCATTATTTTTACTACTTTTACAAAACCTTCATTGTTAATATTTTCTGCATGATAAACAAAAAGTCTCGGCATATAAAACAACACTGCCATCCATGAAGTAAACGAAAGTATATGAAACCATAAAATCCAATTATACATATATACCTTTTAGCTTAATGAGTCTATTGTTTCTAGGTCTTTAATAGACCCCGATTTATGAGAAACTATTTTATCGTGTAATCTACGAAGTGCTTTTGTAGCACGCTCAATTGCTAAATCAATTGCTGCATCTAAGTTATCATCACTTTGAGAAATGATCACTGGTTGAGCATGAGCAACCCGAATATCAAATTCTATTGATACCCCTTTTTTTTCTGCTTTTAGATGTACATTTACTGAAGTAATATCTAACGAATATTTTGTAAAACTATCAATTGCCGATTGAATATGGGCTCTTGTATTGGTCTGAAGTGTAATATCTTTTGCTTGAATTTGAACATTCATCATAAATCCTTTATTAAGTAATCTAGTTACTCTTTATATATTTAATGATAACACTTTTAGTATTTACTTTTTAGTAGTTTTGATATAATGTTGAAAAAAAATTATACTATTTTAATTCATGGAGTTATAGATGAGAGTATTAACAGGCATTCAGCCATCTGGAGATTTACATATTGGAAATTATTTTGGTTCTATTAAACAGATGCTAGAAGCTCAAAAAACAAGTGATACTTTTGCTTTTATAGCAAATTACCATGCAATGACAAGTGTATTGGATGGAAAAAGACTAAGTGAGCTTACGATGCAATGTGCTACTGACTTTTTAGCTTTAGGAATAGATCCTGAAAAATCAACTTTTTGGGTTCAATCTGATGTAAAAGAAGTGTTAGAACTTTACTGGATTCTTTCATCATTCACCCCTATGGGACTTTTAGAGCGGGCTCACAGCTACAAAGATAAAACTGCGCGTGGAATTGCATCAAACCATTCACTTTTCTCTTATCCTGTTTTAATGGCGGCAGATATTTTACTTTTTGGCTCGGAGGTTGTTCCTGTTGGGAAAGATCAAATTCAGCATGTTGAGATTGCAAGAGATATAGCTACAAAGTTTAACAATCAATATGGTGAAATTTTAACAATACCAGAATTTAGAGTTCAAGAAGATGTACAAACTATCCCTGGTATTGACGGACAAAAGATGTCTAAGAGTTATGGAAATATCGTAAACATATTTGGTGAAGAGAAAAAACAGCTCAAAATAATTAAAAAAATTGTTACAGAGAATGTAGCAATGCAAGAACCAAAAGAGTATGAAACCTGCAATGTTTACAATATGGCAAAACTGTTTTTAGAGGGCGATAATCTTATAGAACTTCAAGATAGATATAAACGAGGCGGCGAAGGTCACGGGCACTTTAAAATTTATCTCGGTGAAGTGATGTGGGAGTATTTTAGAGAATTTAGACAAAAGCGTGATTATTATGAAAAAAATCAAAATGAAGTTAGAGATATTTTAAAAATCGGAGCAGATAAAGCACAAACAATTGCAACGCCAATTATTGAAAAAATAAGGATGGTTACTGGTATTATATATTAATTTTTAATATTTAACATTCACTTAAACATATCAACACTATAATCTATTTAAATCAAATATGGTGGAAAATAAAATGCTTAAACATCTTACAATAAAAAAAAGACTAGAGCTATTAGCTTTCATCATAATTTTTGGACTTGCTTTACTTATGGCAATATCAAATTATAAAGATTCAAAAACTGACATCCTTATAAAATTTTCCAATGATATATCACACTTAGAGGTTTTAACACTTCAAGAAAGACGAAATGAAAAAGATTTTATTATGAGAAATAAAATCAAATATGCAGATAATTTCAATAAAAATATGTCTAAAATTGAAACTACTCTTAAATCAATTCACGAAGAAATGTTACTTTTAGAAATTTCTACTAATAAATTAACTTCACTAAGTCAATTATATAAAAATTATGCATCAAACTTTAATAATCTTGTTAGTGTCTATAAGACGATAGGACTAGATAGCAAAAGTGGCTTAAGAGGTAAAATGAGAGATGCGATTCATAACGCAGAAAAAACAGCTTTTTCTTTAAATAACTCAGAATTAAGAGCTCAAATACTGCAACTTAGAAGAAACGAAAAAGATTTTTTAATGAGAATGGATCCTAAATATATAGCAAAACATGCTAAAAATTCAACTAACCTTATAAAATACATTAATAAATTACAGATTGCAAATCAAATAAAATCAAAACTTTTGAGTCAAATATCAACTTATGAACAAAGCTTTAAAGATATCTCTGCTGCATATAAAAAACTTGGTTTTAATGAAAAACTAGGAATTCAGGGAGCAATGCGCTCTAGTGTTCATAAAACACAAAGTCTTTTAGGTGAAATATATCTAAGTGCTACAAGTGAAATCCAAAAAACATTTAGTAGTATTAAAAAACTATATTATTCGCTATATATCGGTTTAATTTTGATTATTGGAATTATAGGATTTTTAATATCTCGAAGTATTATCTCTCCACTTCAGTGTATTACCAACGAAATTGCTTCAAATAAAAATGATTTAACAAAGCGTTATACTCACAGATATAATGATGAAATCAAAGTTATGGTTGATGCCTTAAACAGCTTTATGGGCAGGCTTCAAACTACCATAGAAACATCAAAATCATCAAGCATGCAAAATGTATCTGTTTCATCAAAATTATCTAATACAGCAAGCATAATAGGCAAAAATATAGAAAAATCAACTAAAATAGTAGATGAAACAACAAATGACGCTCAGCAGATACAAATAGAATTAGTTACTACACTTGAATTAAGCGAAAACGTACATAACGAAATTAGCAATACTGCAAAAAATATTGATGAAGTATCTTTTCAGTATGAAATTTTAATACAAAAGATTAAGGTTTCAGCAGAAATTGAACACTCCCTTGCAGAAAAATTAAACACTTTATCTAGTGATGCTGAAAATGTTAAAGAAGTATTAACAGTAATTAGTGATATTGCAGATCAAACTAATTTATTAGCTCTAAACGCTGCGATTGAGGCAGCAAGAGCTGGAGAGCATGGGCGTGGGTTTGCTGTAGTAGCAGATGAAGTTAGAAAACTAGCTGAACGGACACAAAAATCTCTTACGGAGATTCAAGCATCAATAAATATAATAGTTCAAAATATTGTAACTAGTGCTGGAGAGATGAGTGATAATGTTGTTATAATTAATGAGATGATTGATATGTCAAACGAGGTTAGTGACAAAGTAAATATTAGCAAAAAAAGTATGAGTTGCGCTATTGATTTGGTAAATAAATCAACCAAATATACTCACGATACAGGTAGTAAAATTATATTAATGATTGAAAATGTTAAAAAGATAAATTTATTATCCAAAAATAATACAAATAATGTACAAGAGATTTCAGACGCTACTAAACATTTATCTTCTTTAACAGAAAACCTAAATACTCAGCTTGATCAATTTAAAACCGTTTGATTATTTAATCTTAGTTAAGTTAATATTATTAATTTACTGCTATAATAATTTTTAAAATTATCACGGAGGTAAACATGCGTTTTTTATTGTTAATAACAATACTAATTTTTAACCTAAATGCTATATCAGTATTTAATAACGACGAACAAGCTGAGAATTCAAAATATGTTGGAGCGCTTAAAAATCTACTAATCGCTACACAAAAAACAAGAGGTTTAACAAATAGTTACCTAAATGGAAACATCGAAGCTATGTTATTAACTCATGGATATAGAGATGAGATGAGAGAGGCTATCGCAGAGATGGAATCGGTTCCATTAGCGACTGACCCAATAATCCATAAAAGAGCATCTTCAATATCAAATGCACTTATAAAGATTAATCGTAGAGCTTTTAAAAAAGATCCAGATGTTGTCTTTGACGAATACACAGAGCAAATTCAACAAATTCTTATGCTTGCACAAACTGTATCAAATCGTGGAGCAAAAGAGTTAGATCCATTAGCTAAAAAGTTATTAACTGTAATGATGCAAACAACTTTGCCACTTTGTGAATATATAGGACAATTACGAGGCTCTGGGGCTGGAATTATGTCCAAGGGTAAAATTACACAAGAGCAAAAAGCCAGAATACTAGTGTTGATGAATAAAATCAAAAAACTTACTAATAAACTTACTACTAGTTTAAAAGAGATCTCTTCAGATAGTAAAATGGATGAAAAACTAAGTTTAATAACGAAAGATACTTCTGCATATTTAAAACTAGCAAAAAAAGAGCTTATTAAAAGTAAAAATATTGCTTATGATTCAGATGATTTTTTTGAACAAGGTACGGAATTAATTTCGCTATATGTTGATGTTTTTGAGATGAATAATAACTCTATATTACAAAATTCAAAAGGTTGGTTTTAAGATAAGCTATTTATGCTTGTCTAACCAAACCATAAGACCTTTTTGAGCATGAAGTCTATTTTGGGCTTCATTAAAAATGATATTAGAGTGTTTGTCAAAAATTTCTTCACTAACCTCTAAACCTCTATACGCTGGTAAACAATGGAGAAATTTAGCATCTTTGCTTGCTAAACACATCATACTCTCATCAACCATAAAACCTTGAAATATTTTTATTCGCTCTTGTTTTTCATCCTCTTGTCCCATTGATGTCCAAGTATCTGTTGTAACTACTGTTGCATTTTTAACGGCAATTTTAGGATTATGAGTAGTTATAATTTTAGCACCACTCTCTTTTGCCAAAATAAGTGCTTCTTTTAATATGTCCGCATCTACCTCATAACCTTTTGGGGTTGCAATTCGTAACTCAAATCCAAGCTTAGCTGCAAGTATCATCCAAGAGTGTGCCATGTTATTTCCATCGCCAACATATGCCGCAACTATATTTTGCTCAGCATTATGTTCAACTAATGTCATATAATCAGCCAGTAGTTGGACTGGATGAAAAGAGTCTGTAAGACCATTTATAACTGGCACACTAGAGTTTAAAGCAAACTCCTCTATCATAGAGTGCTCGTAAGTTCTAATCATCACCATATTACACATGCTAGATATTACTCTAGCTGTATCTTTTATAGGCTCGCCACGCCCTAGATGAATATCGCGGTTTGAAAGAAATAGAGCATGACCACCAAGCTGAAACATACCAGTCTCGAAACTAACTCTTGTTCTTGTTGAGCTTTTCTCAAATATCATACCGAGAGTTTGCATATCTAACTCTTTTTTATATATTTTATTTTTGAGATTATTTTTTATCTCTAATCCAATATCAATAATTTCTAAAATCTCATCTTTTGTAAAATCTTTAAGTGTTAAAAAATGTCTCATTTTTACTCCTATTTCTTTTGCTTTTGAAGCATCTTTGCAACTTCTTTAGCATGATAAGATATGATAATGTCAGCACCAGCGCGTTTAAAGCTTATCATAGTTTCCATTACAACTCTATCATAATCTATCAAATTGTTTGCGCCTGCCATCTTTAACATTGCGTATTCGCCACTTACATTATAGACAGCCATTGGTAAAGAGGTTGCATCTTTTATTTCACGAACAATATCAAGGTATGCGAGAACTGGTTTTACCATCAAAATATCTGCACCTTGAAGTTCATCTGATATAGATTCAGCTATAGCTTCACGACGATTAGCTGGATCCATTTGATATGATGAGCGGTCTCCAAAACTAGGTGTTGATTCTGCTACATCCCGAAATGGACCATAGTATCCACTTGCAAACTTAGTTGAGTAAGACATAATTGGTAAATTCTCATATCCTGCTCCATCAAGAGCATCACGAAGTGTAACTATAATTCCATCCATCATCCCTGATGGTGCTATCATATCAACTCCCGCTTTTGCATGGATTATAGCTTGCTCGGCCGATATCTCTAAAGTTGCATCATTATTTACAGTATCTCTCTCATCAATAATTCCACAGTGCCCATGGTCTGTATATTCACAAAAGCACAAATCAGTAACTACAAACATATTTGGATATACTTTTTTTATTTCTCTTACTGCATTTGCAATAATTCCATGTTCACAAAGAGAATCACTCCCAATTGAATCTTTTACATCAGGGATGCCAAAAAGTATAATAGAATTTAATCCAAGTTTAGTTAGCTCACCGCACTCTTTTAAAATTTCATCTAAAGACATTTGATATACACCAGGCATCGAGGTCACTTCAGTTTTTATTCCATTACCACTTCTTACAAATAAAGGATATATAAAATCCTCTACATTTACATTCGTTTGTCTCACTAAATTGCGTAAAGTGGGGTTTATTCTTGTTCTTCTAAATCTATCAAACATAATTAAGTCCTATAATTAAAAATTTCGCTATAATTTTTTTCTAAAAAATATTTTACCGTTTTTAACTTTGGATAGGCATTAATGAATACAAAAATATCACAAGAAGCAAATTTACCATCTCGATTTGGAGAATTTAAAGTAAAAGCTTTTAAACAAAACAACAAAGAGCACCTTGTTATTTATACTAAAAATATGAGTAAAGTACCAACAGTTAGAATACACTCTGAATGTTTAACTGGTGATGCTATAGGTAGCCTTAAATGCGATTGTCGCGATCAATTAGAATATGCATTAGAGCTAATAAATAAAACAAATGGAATGGTTATTTACCTTCGTCAAGAGGGTCGTAATATTGGTCTTTTAAATAAAATAAATGCTTATGCACTTCAAGACAAGGGTCTAAACACGGTAGAGGCTAACCATCAACTAGGTTTTCGCACAGATGAAAGAACTTATGAGATGGTTACTTATATTTTAAATCATTTTGGAATAAAAAAGATAAAACTGCTAACTAATAATCCTGATAAAATTAACTCTATTAACGATATTGAAATTGTACAAAGAGTGCCTATTGTAATGAAAACAAATAAATATAATGAAGACTATTTAAACATAAAAAAAGATGAAATGGGACATCTTATTTAACAAATTATTTAACAAACATGGATTCTGGCAAAGCACCAAGTCTCCTTTGCGCTGATTCAAGTGCTTTTAAAAGCATTTTTGTAGTTGTTTCAAGCCCAGAGTAGTAAAGTTTAACTTTATCCAATTCCATAGCGCTAATACTAGGTCTTTGTAGTATTTTTGAAAAAAGACCCTTTTTTTCATCTTTATTAATAAGTATTTCATAAATTACAGTGTATTCGCTATGCCATCTTGTGTGTATTTTATCTATATTGTCAAAAAACAGTGAGCCTAATATATCGCGCATGAAACCATCTTTCGTGTGTAGCCATCTTGCAAGTTTGCACTCTGTCTTGGAAAATATTTCTAAATCCTCTATTTCGCTATTATAAATAGCTGTTTTTATTTTTTGCATTTGATGCTTATGAGCTTCTAAAATAGCTTCAAGTGATTTTAATGTTGTTGTTTTATCCATTTACTTCATATTGCTTTCTTTGTTTATTTTTAACATTATTACATAAATTAAACGAAATTAAGTATATAATTGCAAAAAACTATAAAACAAGAGGAAAATATGATACACCCAGTGCCTACAAATAAGGAAGTAAAATTAAGCTCAAAAAGATATATTGTCTCCAAAACAGACACTAAAGGCATAATAGAGTATGGAAATGATTATTTTGTAGAGATTTCTGGCTATTTGGAATTTGAATTAATGGGCAAACCTCACTCTATCATAAGACACCCGGATATGCCTAAGATTATTTTTAAATTTATGTGGGACAGAATTAAACAAGGTAAAAATATCATGGCTATTGTTAAAAACTTAACAAAAGATGGAAGCTACTACTGGGTTATAACAGATTTCGAACCAAAAAGAGACCCGCTTACAAATGAAATCGTTTCTTACACTGCTTTTAGAAAAGCTGCGCCTCAAAAGGCGATAGATACCATAACTCCAATCTATGCGAAACTCCTTGAGATAGAAAAAGAGGGAGGAATGGGAGCTTCTGAAAAATTTCTCATTGGATTTTTAGAAGAACGGCGGACTACTTATGATGATTTTATAGATGATTTAGTT
>JAKISX010000010.1 GCA_021648405.1 Sulfurimonas sp.
AAAAAGCAAGAAGGTTCCTTCGGCGCGATTTTTTAATGACCGCGCAAAACCGATGCGGAAGATAAAAATTACCGAATTTGCGGCAATTGTTGCCTCATTGAATGTAACAGGGGGGAATACAACAGGGGGGAACGCAGCCGGGGGGAATGCAACAGCGGCTGCCCCCGCTGCTCAAACAACCGGTGGTCTGACAACAAATCGCGCTTTATTTGCCGAGGCATTAAGCAAGGTCGACGCTGTGGATTTTAGCGCCCGTGCGGACATTGTTAAGGCGGTCACTGCCCACTATTTGGCAAATCCCGAATTCATGTGGGTGTCAGATTCTAAACCGGTTCGCAGTGCCAGCGAAGTGCTGGCTGTACTGAATTCTGCTGATGATTATGGCCTTGAGGCCGCTGATTACAAAGTGGAATTGCCAGTTTTCAATTCCGGTGAATCCGCTCTCGATGAGCCATTTGTTGCATTGATCAATTTTGAATTTGCCCTGACCCTCCGTGCAGTGCGTTATGCGCTTGATGCAAATGGTGGACGTGTAAACCCCAATAAATTGAGCGGCTACCATGATTTTCCGGGCAAAAAACTAAGTGCTGCAAATGTGGTGGCGGCTCTTTATTCTGCCGCCAGCGGTTATCGCTCAATTGAAGCTGAGAGCGGAGAGGGAACAGCCTCCCTGCAATTGGCCAGCATCAGAACAGATCAGGTATCAACCCCGCCTCTAGCATCGGAAAACAGCTTTGGTAATGATGCGGCGGCCTATCTTTTGTCGTTGCAACCGGATCACCCGTCGGTTGAGATATTCAGGCAGGAACTCGCAACCTTGCGCCAAAGCATCGACAATGCCATTGTTATTGCGCCTGATACGCTGGTTAAGCCCGGAAAATCCCATGTGGAAATGCCCAACATCGTCAAGGCAATCCAAAGCCGGGGATCGCAGGAATTATTGGCGGAGTTTGCCGAAACCCTGGCAAACTATCAGGGATCGGAAGAATATACGCCGGATCTGGTTGCGCTGGTAAAAGGCTTTCAAAAAGAAAATAAACTTAAGAGAAGCTAAAATTAAGTAAGCTATAAGCTTTCTAGGTTATACTTCCACCACTTAAATAATAACGAAAGGTTCTCAATGAAATTTACAAAAATTGCAACTGAAGAACAAATAGACCAGAAATGGGTTCTAATAGACGCTGAAGGCAAAACTTTTGGTCGTATGATGACTGAAGTAGCTACTATCCTTCGTGGTAAAAGAAAAGTTTGCTGGACTCCAAACATTGAATGTGGTGACTTCGTAGTTATCATCAACGCTTCTAAGGCTAAATTTAACGGTCTTGGTAAAATTAACAATAAAGAGTATTTTTCACATTCAGGTTACTTCGGTTCAACTAAGAGTATTAAAATGACTGAGCTTTTAGAAAAAAATCCTGAGAAACTATTTAAATTAGCTGCTCGTGGTATGCTTCCTAAAACTAAGCTTGGTGCTAAAATGCTTAAAAAATTAAAAATTTATGCAGGTGCTGAGCATCCTCACACTGCACAACTTGCTAAGTAAGGATTGATTTATGGCAAATAAAATATATGCAACAGGTAAGCGTAAAGCATCTATAGCAAAAGTATGGTTAACTCCAGGTACTGGTAATATGACTATTAATGGTCTTTCATTAGACGCATGGTTAGGTGGACTTGAAGCTAAGAAACTTCGTGTTAAACAACCATTAGTTCTTTCTAAACAAGATGGTTCAGTTGATATTGTAGCTACTACTTTAGGTGGTGGTTTTGGTGGTCAAGCAGATGCGCTTCGTCATGGTATCTCTAAAGCTCTTGTAGAGTTTGATCCAGCGATTAAAGCAATTCTTAAACCTGAAGGTATGATGACTCGTGATTCAAGAGTTGTTGAGCGTAAGAAACCAGGTAAGCGTAAAGCTCGTCGTTCTCGTCAGTTCTCTAAGCGTTAATATACAATTTTATATTTATCAATGCTTTTGCATTGATAAATCTTTCTTTTTTTAAATAATTATCTATTAAGCATATTTATATATAATAGCAACTATCTATTGAGTCTTCTAGGTAATTAGCAATTAGACTCTGAATCGAGTCCAGAGTGACGGTATGTTAGTTACTCCGAATATACTCCAGAGCGACGGTATGTTCGTCACTCCAGGCTTGTATCACAAGGGTATGATAACCTGGAGTCTAGCTCTTAATTAATCAGAAAAATTTATTATAAAAACAGACAAGGTAACTATATGAAAAAATCATTAATAATAACAGCTATTGCTATTTTAAGCATAATAATCGCACTTCCTTTTTTTGGAAATAGCATAATAGAATTAAGTATAAAAGATAGAATAAAAGTTTTAAATTCTTATGGTTTAGAGATAAAAAATATCAAAACAGATTCAACTTATTTTAAATCAAAAAAATATTATAGTATCTATGTCAAAGATGCTAATAAATTTATAGCATATTTAAATCAATTTTCAAACTCTCAAATACCACCATATGTAGATACTATGATAGATGGAACAAAACTTGAAGTAAAAGTGCAATATAGCAATATACCACTAACAGATAGTGTATCCATAGATGTTTATCCGTTGAAATTATCTGAAAATATAACAAATATGATAAAAGATAATGATATTGAATTTTCTGAGTATTTTTCCGATTTTTTATCTAATAAAGGTTTTGTATATCACTTGAAATATAATCTTTTATCTAAAAAATTTAATGGGCATATAAAAGATATTGATGAAAATTACACTTTAGCATCTGGGCATAAAGTAGATTTTAAACTTAGCGGTACAACTTTTAATGGAGAGGGAATTTTAATAGCTCCCCAAAAATTTAATTCAAAAGTTGATGAAGTATCTTTTAAAATTGAAAAAGGCTCTGAAAAACTTGATATTTTGTTTTCTAATATGAGTAGTTCTTTAGTGTTTAAATCTAAAACAGACTATACTGCAAATTATAAAATTAATAGCATAGCTATAAATGCAGTAGACAAAGACTCTAATAAATCTAAAATTATTTTTGATAATTTAGATTTAGATTTTTCAATCAACACTAAAGATGATAAATTAGAATCTTTTACAAAACTAACTTGGGATAAATTACTTGTGAATACTCCAAAAGTTATAACTGATTTGGATAGTTTTAAATATGAAGTTTCTCTAACAAAAATAGATAAAGATAGTTTTGAATCAATAATGGATCTTATAAATCAAGTAAAAGTAAATCAAACTCAACAGACGCAAAAACAGATAAATGATAATATAATATTATTGTTATCAAAAGGATTAGAGTTAAAAATTGCAGATTTATCTGTAGATAAAGTTACTATAAATAAGACTGAAGATTTAGA
This sequence comes from Sulfurimonas sp., assembly GCA_021648405.1. Lineage (GTDB taxonomy): Bacteria > Campylobacterota > Campylobacteria > Campylobacterales > Sulfurimonadaceae > Sulfurimonas. Next base: position 3,356 of record JAKISX010000010.1, read on the forward strand.
AAATTTTAGTCTAAAAGCAGATTTTATTTTACCACCAAATACTGTTTTGGTAAATAAACAAATAAACCCAATAAACATTATTAATGAGATGAAGATAGATATACTGATTAAAATATCAAAAAAGATGTTTACCTATCTTGATAAAACTCAACCATTCTTAGGTATAGCTAAAGATTTTGCAAAAGAGCAAAATCAAGATTTTGTATTTGATATAAAAATATATGATGGAAATATAACTGTAAATGACAGGGCTATACAATAAATTTATTGTATTATTTAGATTTTCAATCGAGTTGAGGATGACTAAAATTCAAGCGTATCGTCATTTTGTGCTTAATACGGAATCTAATCTAATAGTTTTGCGTTTACTTATTGTAATATTTTTATCATTTGAGCTATTTGGATCAACTCTTCATTTAGCTACAAGCACAAACCCCTCAAGATTAAATCCCATACTAGCAACTGACTCTAGCTCATCAGAGATTGCTGGATTCTTATTTAATGGACTTGTAAAATATGATAAAGACAACTCTACGATTATAGGTGATTTAGCTACCTCTTTTTATTATGAAAATGATAGGACTTTAATTTTTGAATTAAATCCAAATGCTACTTGGCACGATGGGACTCCTTTTACTTCAAAGGATGTAGTTTTCACATATAAAACATTAATATCTTCAAAAATATCATCCCCATATAGTGCAAGTTTTCGTTTTGTAAAAGATGTGCTTGCAATTGACAAGCATAAAGTTAAAGTAACTTATAAAAAAGCGTATTTTAAGGCTTTAGAGACTTGGATGATGGGAATTTTACCAGAACATATACTTAAAGATGAACAAAATCTTATGAGTTCAGATTTTAATACAAATCCAATAGGTACAGGTCCGTATAAATTAGAACTTCTTGAACACTCTAAAAATATAATTTTAGCAGCTAACGACAACTACTTTAAGGGACGCCCTAAGATTGATAAAATATCTTTTCATGTTATTGCAGATCCAATGACTAGATTTTTAATGTTAAAATCAGGAGCATTGGATGTTGGTAGTATTGAGCCAATGCAATACGAAAGACAATTAACAAAAGATTTTTTTGATTTTTTTGATATCTATGAAAAGATAAGTTCATCTTACACATATTTAGGATTAAATCTTAGATTAGATAAGTTTAAAAATCCAGAAGTAAGACAAGCCCTTTCTTTAGCTATTGATAGGCAGGAGATAGTTGATATACTCTTTTTTAATCATGCAAAAGTTTGTACAGGTCCATTTCTTCCAAGCTCAAGTGCTTTTAATGAAGATGTAAAAGCGCCAATTCAAAATGTTAAAAAAGCTAAAGAGCTACTAAAAAAAGCTGGATACGATAAAAACAACCCTTTTGAGTTTGAGATTGTTACTTCAAACTCAAGCTCTATTCGCCCTTATGCAGCTGAAATATTACAACACCAGCTTAAAAAGATTGGAGTTGTTGTAAAGTTAAGAGTCATGGAGTGGCAAGCGTTTTTAAATATGGTTGTTTTTCCACATAAATTTGATGCTGTGCTTTTAGGATGGGGACTTTCTCCCACTCCAGACCCATATATGTTTTGGCATAGTGATAATGACAAAAAGGGTGGCTTTAATTTGGTTGGATATAAAAATTTAAAGATGGATAAGATGATAGAAGAGTCTCAAAGCATAATAGATAGAGAAAAATTGTCTAAGATGTTTAAAGAGATGTTTAAAATTATAACAGATGAAAATCCGTATTTATTCCTATATATCCCAAACTCTATAACTGTAGTAAACAAAAAAATAAAAAATATACAAAATTCTCCAAGTGGAATTTGGCATAATTATATACAATGGGAGAAATAGTTGATAATACTTTTTGACCTAGACGGAACATTAATAGATTCTACTGATGCTATAGTTGGAACTTTTCATCACTCTTTTGAGGTGCATGATTTTGTTAAGCCAGATGATGAAGATATAAAAAATCTTATTGGATATCCACTTCATATAATGTATAAAGAGCTTGGTGTATCAGAAAATGAAATTTGGGATTATGTTGCTACATATAAAGAAGAGTATCGTAAAATATCAACTATAAAAACAAAACTCTTATCATGCGCAACTCAAGCTATACAAGAAGCTAGTAAATTTGCAAAACTAGGAATTGTTACTACAAAAACAGGAAAATATTCAAAAATATTAATGGAACATTTTGAATTAATGGAGTACTTTGATGTATTAATTGGTTTTGAAGATGTAAAAAATCCCAAACCACATCAAGAGCCAATACTCAAAGCATTACAAAGTTTTAAGAAGAATGATGAAGAGATTTGGATGATTGGTGATACTAAACTTGATATTATTTGTGCAAATAATGCTGGTGTAAAATCAGCTGCAGTTTTAAGTGGATATGGTAAAAAAGAGGAGCTAGAGGTGTTTACAAATATTATATTCAACGATGTTTTAGAAGTAATTCATTATTTAAGTGAGTATAAAAATTACAAAATTTGAACAATGTAAATAAAATAGTTCATGAAAGCTAAATTTAAGAGCAAGTTGTCTAGAATGCATAAACTAAATTAAAAATTACTCTTGAGTAATTAAGGAGATTTTATGCTAGAAATTAGATGGCATAGCCGTGCTGGTCAAGGTGCTGTAACTGGTGCTAAGGGTTTAGCTGATGTTATTTCTACAACAGGTAAACATGTTCAGGCTTTTGCATTTTATGGGTCCGCTAAGCGTGGAGCTTCAATGACAGCTTATAATCGAGTTGACGATGAAGTAATAATGAATCATGAAAAATATATGAAACCAGATTATGTATTTGTAATAGATCCTGCGTTAGCAATAACTACAGATGTTACAATTAATCATAAAGATACAACAAAGTATATCGTCACCACTCACTTAAGTACGCAAGATCTTATTAAAGCTCAACCAAAATTTGTGGGCAAGGAAGTATATACTGTTGATTGTATTCAGATTGCGTTAGATACCATTGGTCGTCCAATTCCAAATACACCAATGCTTGGTGCATTTATGAAAATCTCTGGTATGTATGATATAGAATTTTTTAAAGAAAATATGAATAGGGTTCTTGCAAAATTACCACAAAAAATTATCGACGCGAATATGGTAGCAATCCAACGCGCTTACGATGAAGTAAAATAGGAGCTTAAGATGGAATATAAAGGATGGGATGAATTTGAAATCGGAGCAATGCTTCGCTCATTTGATGGAGCTATTGACGATATAGCTGGTACAGCTCAAGCTGACCGTAAATATTCAGAAAACAACTCTTATAAAGCAAGTGTTGCAGACTGGAGAGTTCTTAAGCCAGTTTTCAATAAAGATTACTGTATTGATTGTCAATTTTGCTGGATATTTTGTCCAGATGTTTCTATTATTGCAAGAGATAAAAAAATGATAGGTATAGATATGGATCACTGTAAAGGTTGCGGAATTTGTGTTGAGGTTTGTCCAACAAATCCAAAATCACTTTTAATGTTCCTAGATCATGCAGATTCAGAAGCAGAATTAGCCGCATGGCCTGAAAAAGATGAGGAGGAATAGAGATGGCATTTGATAAAATGGAATTAAGAGATATTGAAGTATGGGATGGTAATCACGCAGCAGCACAAGCACTAAGACAGTGCCAAGTTGATGTTATTTGTGCTTATCCAATTACTCCATCAACACCAATTGTTGAAGGTTATGCACAATTCAAAGCAGACAATTATATAGAGGGCGAGTATGTTCTTGTTGAGTCAGAGCATGCAGCTATGAGTGGATGTATTGGTGCATCTGCTGCTGGTGGTCGTGTTGCAACAGCTACATCATCACAAGGTCTTGCGCTTATGGTTGAGACACTTTATCAAGCAGCGGGTATGCGTTTACCAATTATTTTAAATATAGTAAATCGTGCATTAGCTGCACCACTAAATGTTAATGGGGATCATTCAGATATGTATCTATGTCGTGATAGCGGCTGGATTCAGTTTGATGCATTCTCTCCACAAGAAGCATACGATTTAAATATGATTGCTTTTAGAGTTTCTGAAGATCATGATGTTAGAATCCCTTCGATTATAAATCAAGATGGTTTTTTAACTTCTCATACAGCCCAAGGTGTTCATACAATAACTGATGATGTAGTGTATAACTTTGTTGGTACTTTTAAACCAATGAATGATATGTTAGATTTTGAGCATCCTGTTACTCATGGTGTGCAAACTGAAGAAGATTGGCATTTTGAGCATAAAGCTCGTCAACATAACGATATGATGACTGTTGTTCCAGATAAAATAGAAAATGCTTTTTCTGATTTTGAAAAATTAACTGGTCGCAAATATAATAAAGTTGAATGTTACGATATGGATGGTGCTGATATTGCTATCGTTTGTATGGGTACTTCAGTTGAAACTGTTCGTGAAGTAGTATCAGAGATGAGAAAAGATGGTCTTAAAGTTGGTGTTGTTGGGCTAAGAGTTGTTCGTCCATTCCCATTTGCTGAAATTGGCGATACTCTTAAAGATATAAAAGCTGTAGCTGCACTTGATCGTTCAGCTCCAGGTGGTGCTGCTGGTATGTTATTTAACGAAATTTCTGGATCATTATTTAATACAGATTCAAAAATGCTACTAAGTGGTTTTATCTATGGTCTTGGTGGTCGTGACTTAACAAAAGCAAATATAAGAGATCTTTACAAAGAGCTTCAAGCAAATGTTGATGCTGGTAAAGTATTAACTAAACAGCAACAGTTTATCGGTGTTCGTGGACCGAAACTAGCTTATTTATAGGAAATTAGTATGAGTGAAATAAAAAAAATTAAAAACTTAAAAGATTTTTCAACATCGGCTGATCGCTTTGAGGGTGCAAATGTTTTATGCCCTGGTTGTGCTCATTCAATTATTGTTCGTGAAATATTAAATGCTACAAACGATGACTTAGTTTTATCTGCATCAACTGGTTGTCTTGAAGTTTGTACAGCTGTTTACCCTTATACATCATGGGATGCTTCTTGGATTCACATCGGTTTTGAAAACTGTTCAACTTCAATAGCAGGTGCTGAATCAATGTATAATGCACTTAAAACTAAAGGTCGCTTAAAGCAGCCAGATCGTAACCCTAAGTTTATTGCTTTTGGTGGAGATGGTGCATCTTACGATATCGGACTTCAATGGATTTCTGGCTGTATGGAAAGAAATCATAATATGATGTATGTTGTTTTAGACAATGAGGTTTATGCAAATACAGGTGGACAGCGTTCATCTTCAACTCCTCTTGGTGGTAGCAATACAACAACGCCAGCTGGAACTATATCTTATGGTGAAAAACAAAATAAAAAAGATTTAATGGGTATTATGGCTGCTCATAATATCCCATATGCTGCGCAAGTTTCTCCAAATAAATGGAAAGATTTGGTTAAAAAAGTTCAAAAAGGTTTTGCTACTGAAGGTGCTGTATTTATAAATGCAGTTTCAGCTTGTACTACTGAGTGGAAATTTGAGCCTAAAGATACTATGCTTTTATCAGATTTATCTACTGACTCATTGGTTTTTCCACTATATGAAGTTATTGATGGAAGAGAGCTTAATATTACTTACAGACCTAAAAATGTTGTTCCAGTTGAAGAATATTTAGCTGCTCAAGGTCGTTTTAAACACTTATTTAGAGATGAGTATAAGCACTTAATCAAAGAGTGGCAAACAAGAGTTGATGAGAATTGGGATTACCTAAATCGTCGTGAAGCAGCAAGAGTTTAAAAATTCTAGCTTCACCAAATCTAAAACTTTTTGGATTTTGGTTTATGTATAATAGAACTATCTGAATAATTAGTAATTAGACCCTAAATGCCTGCAGGAAATACCCTTGGGGTGCAAATTTAGGGTGATGAACATACTGTCATTGTCAACTTGATTGTCTCGTCATTCTGAACTTGATTGTCTCGTCATTCTGAACTTGATTGTCTCGTCATTCTGAACTTGATTGTCTCGTCATTCTCAACCTGATTACCTCGTCATTCTGAACTTGATTCAGAATCTAACTCCTATACTTAAACAAACATATATAAAATTTAGATAAAATACCTTTAGCAATTAGACCCTAAATCAAGTTTAGGGTGACGAACATACTGTCATTCTGAACTTGATTGTCTCGTCATTCTGAACTTGATTCAGAATCTAGCTTTTAGTTAATCAGAAAATTCAATTAAAACAAGGAATTCACATGCCACTATTAGATTCATTTACAGTTGACCATACAATTATGCCTGCCCCTGCTGTTCGCAAAGCAAAAGGGATGAAAAGTCCAAGTGGGGATAAAATTACAGTTTTTGATTTGCGTTTTGTTAAACCAAACAAAGAAGTTTTATCAAGTGCAGGTATCCATACACTAGAGCATCTTTTTGCAGGATTTATGAGAGATCATTTAAACTCTAAAAAAGTTGAAATTATTGATGTTTCTCCTATGGGGTGTCGCACAGGCTTTTATATGAGTGTACTTGGACAACCAAAAGACTCAAGAGTTGCAAAAGCTTGGAAAAACTCGATGGAAGATATTTTAAAAGTCAAAAGAAAAAAAGATATTCCAGAGTTGAATGTTTATCAATGTGGAACATATAAGATGCATTCATTAAAAGATGCTCAAAAAATTGCTCAAAATGTACTTAAAAAAGGTATAGGGATTATGAGTAACAAAGCATTAAAACTAAATTTAAAAAAAGTAGGCCAATAAAGATATGTATATATTACTTCCAATAGATTCCAAAAATCTTCAAGAAGCAAAATTAACAAAACTAAATGATGTGAAAATTTGGGTTCAATTACTTGTTGAAGAGGGTAGCATAAAAGAAACAAAATTTTCAGAAACAATGGATGGTTTTGAAAATTTTTCAGAGTGTGTAGTAGTTGAAAATGATAATGAATATGTTTGGCCTTTTATGGAGTTGTCTATGATGGTATTGGTCGCACATACGCAAAGAACTATAGATGACATTGTAGAAGCATATTTATTTAAAGAGTTACATGATTTGGCAATTTAGATGTGCACAAAACAATTTTTAGAGCTTTTTAATCCATATCCAGGAAATCATTACCTACAAGTTACTACATCACCTGATGAAATAACAGACGCACTCAATAAAATAACAAAAGATGTAGATGGAAAAATTTCATTAGCTATTTTTGCAGATGAAAGTATTGATTATTCCCAAAAGCTTCCAGATATAAATATAAAACATATTAATAATTTTAAAGAACCATTCCGTGCGCTTCCAAGAAGCAACGATGCTGTAATAATAAAAGATGTTTTTGCAAAACATGAAAATAAAGATATGTTGTTAAAAATATCTTACGCCTCTTTAGCAAACACTGCTGATATAATCATTATTGAAAAAAAAGGTATTATGGATGTTGAATCAATGAAGCAAATGTTACAAGATTATGAATTTAGAGCAGCTAATAATATTGATATTTTAGATGGCTATGATTTAATTATGGCAAAAAAAATGCATATGTGGGGAAATGGTCTTTAGTGAATACTCTTACAAGTAGTTTTGATGATGAACAACACAAAATTATTTTAAGTGAAGATGGTTCATACACAGCTTATTCAAAAGAGTATGATGAACATTATCACTCTTTAAAAGATGGCGCACTTAATGAGTCGCTTAGTAAACATGTTATTGCAGCATTTAAGTTTATTCAAAAAAGCGATGAGATAAATATTTTAGATATTTGTTTTGGACTAGGTTTTAATACTCTTGCTACACTTTATTATGTAAAACAAAATAATATTAAAGCAAAAATAAATATTTATTCTCCAGAATTAGACACTACTTTGATTGAGTCATTAAGAAATTTCACTTATCCAAAAGAGTTTGAAGAATTTAAAGAGATAACTATAGCTTTAGCAAATAATAAAGTCTATAAAAATGAATCTTGGCATGTAAGTATCTATTTAGGCAATGCAAGAGAGTATATAAAAGAGTTCTCACATGCCAAATTTGACATAATATATCAAGATGCTTTTTCGCCAAGTTCTAACCCTATTCTTTGGACAAAAGAGTATTTTAAAGATTTAGCAAATATTATAAAAAAAGATGGAATAATCACTACTTATTCAGTAGCTTTAAAAACTAGATTAGCTTTGTATGAAAATGGTTTTAATGTTTATTTATACAGTGCTAAAGGTATCAGAGATTCAACTATCGCAAGCTTTAGTGAACTCTATGATATTAAAAAAGTAGATATGCTTCATAAAATATCTTGTAACAAAGATGTTAAAGCACTAAGCGATGATGAAGTAAGTTACTAGATTCTGAATCAAGTTCGCAATGACCACCAATCGTCACTCTGAACTTGATTCAGAGTCCAGTTTACGAGTTAATCAAAAAGCCCAATCAAAATTTTTTACCAAATTGTTTTTCATTTTTCATAAGCCAAATAAAAGTATCAGCTACAGCTTTATAAAGTTCTGATGGAATTTCGTGGTCTATCTCTAAATCTATAAGCGAGTTTACAAGTGCTTTATTTGCAAAAATAGGCACATTAAACTCTTTTGCCTTTTTGATGATTATCTCCGCAATATTTCCTTTACCTTTAGCTATAACTGTTGGTGCTTGAGCTTTGTCTTTATCATATTTTAGGGCAGCGGCTTTAGTTGGCATGTGAGTTTAGTAGCTTGCATTTATGGCAGCAATTTCATCCCAAGTCAAACCATTTGTTTTAGATTTATACCCAATAATATGTGATACATATCTAGCAAACATATCAGTTTCAACATTTACTTTTGAGCCTTTTTTGTAGTTTTTAAATAGAGTTTCTTTCATGGTGTGTGGAATGATTGTTAATCTAAAATTATCATCACTTACATCGTTTACAGTTAAACTCACCCCATCTATTGTAATGGAACCTTTTGGGATTACAAATGCCATATATTTAAGTGGTAGTTTTATAAAAATATCAAAAGAGTTGCCGTTGTTTTTTATCTCTTTAATCTCCCCTACACAATCAATATGCCCTTGAACTACATGACCTTCAAATCTGTCGCCCATCATCATAGCAGGTTCTATATGCACCTCATTTTTATAATTCTTAATTGCTAAAAGTTTTTGACTCTCAGGAGACAACTCAACACTAAACCCATCATTTAACACTTTTATAACTGTTAAACAAGCTCCATTTATAGAAATAGAATCACCAATTTTTGCTTTGTGTTTAGCTTGTACGCTTAATATTGAGCCTACAAAATTTTTAACAGTTGCGATTTCTCGTATTAATCCAGTAAATATAAAGAATCCTTTGTTTTTTTGCAATCTTCATACAAATTATACTTAAAAATGATAAAATTCGATAAATATATATAAAAGTAGATTCCAAATCAAGTTTGGAATGACGGCAATGTGTCATCTTGAACTTGCATCCCAAGGGTATTTTCTACGGGCATTTAGGATCTAATAATGGAAAAATATGAATTATGATGTAATAGTAGTTGGTGGTGGTCATGCAGGTGTTGAAGCAGCACTCGCATCAGCTAGAATGGGCAACAAAACTATCTTAATCTCAATGCTTGTTGAAAATGTAGGAGCTACTAGTTGTAATCCTGCTATTGGTGGACTTGCAAAAGGTCATTTGGTGCGTGAACTTGATGCACTTGGTGGAGAAATGGGGCTTTTAACCGATGAAGCTGGTATTCAGTTTCGTATCCTTAACCAAACTAAAGGTCCAGCAGTTCGTGGAAGTCGTGCACAAATTGATATGGATAAATATCGCATAATTGCTAGAAATATCATATTAAATACCCCAAATCTAAATCTTACTCAAGAAACAGTTGAATCTTTAATTATTGAGAGTCATCCTGAACTTGATTCAGGATCTGAGATTCCCAGTCAAGCTGAGAATGACAAAGCGAGTCATCCTGAACTTGATTCAGGATCTGAGATTCCCAGTCAAGCTGAGAATGACGAAGCAAGTCATCCTGAACTTGATTCAGGATCTGAGATTCCCAGTCAAGCTGAGAATGACAAAGCGAGTCATCCTGAACTTGATTCAGGATCTGAGATTCCCAGTCAAGCTGAGAATGACGAAGCTAAATTAGATGAAAAAAAGAAAAAAGTAATAGGTGTAAAAACAGATCTTTTGAATGAATATCTTTCATCTAAAGTTATTATAACTTCAGGTACTTTTTTAAATGGAATAATCCATGTAGGAGAAGTGCAAAAAAAAAGTGGTCGTTATGGTGAAGAGAGAAGCGAAGGATTAAGTGCTTCACTTAAAAATGATGCTAAGCTGAGCTTAGCAAGATTAAAAACAGGCACATGTGCTAGACTTGATAGTTCAACTATTGATTTTTCTATTATGGATGAGCAAGATGGAGATTTCCTACCAAATCCTTTTTCTTTTAGAACTGATAGGAAAAAATTTCGTGAAACTAAAAAACAATTACCTTGTTATATTGCTTACACAAATGAGACAACACATGAAATAATTTCTTCAAATTTTTATCGTGCACCACTTTTTACAGGTCAAATTGAGGGAAATTCCCCAAGATATTGCCCATCTATTGAAGATAAAGTAAGTAAATTTGCAGATAAAGATAGACACCATCTCTTTATTGAGCCTCAAACAATGGACAATACAGAGTGTTATGTAAATGGACTTTCAACCTCTTTGCCACCAGAAGTTCAACGAGATATGATTAAGTCAGTTAAAGGTCTTGAAAATGCAAAAATAGTGCGTTATGGTTATGCTATTGAGTATGATTTTATAGATCCTCGTGAGCTTAAGCATTCGCTTGAAACTAAAAAAATTAGCGGACTTTATTTAGCTGGACAAATTAATGGAACAACAGGCTATGAAGAAGCAGCAGCACAAGGGCTTATGGCAGGGATAAATGCAAGTTTGTCAATTCAAAAAAAAGAGCCATTAGTATTGCGTAGAGATGAAGCATATATTGGTGTTTTAATAGATGACTTAGTTACCAAAGGGACGAAAGAACCATATAGAATGTTCACAAGCAGAGCTGAGTATAGACTTTTGCTTCGTGAAGAATCCGCAGATACAAGACTTAGTAAATATGGACACCAACTTGGTCTTTTGTCGGATAAATTTTTTGAGAGTGTAAAACAAAAAGATAAACAAATAAAAGAGGGATTAAAGATTTTACTTGAGAGTAAATTTACACCAAATAAAGAGTTTAATACACTTTTAGAATCAATTAATGAAGAAAAAATCAAAGATATTCAGAGTGCTCAACAACTTGTCGCTCGTAAAACTTTTGATATAAAAAAGATGATTATACTAATTCCAGAGCTAGATAAATATAGTGAGTATATAAAAGAGGAGATATTAGTAGAGGGAAAATATTTTAATTACATAAAAAAACAAGCTGACGAGATACAAAAGATGAAAAAATATCTTAAAATCAGTATCCCTGAAAATTTCGATTTTAAAAGTATAAGTGGTTTATCTAATGAGATAGTTGAAAAATTAGAGTGTTTTAACCCTCCAACACTTCAAGCTGCCTCGCAGATAAGCGGAATAACACCAGCAGCAATAGAGATAATGCATATATATATAAAAATAGCAAAAAATAAGGATAAAAAAAGATGAAAAATTATTATTATGTACACACAGGGCACAGAATAGGTCTTGATAGATTTAGAAGAGCTGTAACTATAGTAAAAGAGCTACAAAAAAAGATGGAGATTACGCTTCTTTGTTCAGATTTTCGTATAGCTCATGAGGCTAGACATTTTGGAATAGATTTATGTGTAGGGGTAGATATTGTTAGGAATATTCCATATATTGCAAATCATGGAGATAGGCTTATTTTTGATTCGGATGAAGCAAATCCTATAATGCTTGAAGATATGAAACAATTTTTTTCAAAGTTTGTACATATAGATAACTCTAAGCCAGTTGTAGATGAAAAATATTTCATTCAAACTCCAAAAACTATAAAACTTGCTTTGTTTTTTGGTGATGATGATTATGAAAAAGATTTAGAAAAAAACCTAGATATATTAGATGGATTAGATATTGAGTTGCTTTTAGGATTTTACTATTTTCTTGATTATGAAGAGATGTTAAAAACTAAGTTTAAAAAATTTCATCAATTTGAAGATTATGATAAAGTGATTACAACTTCAGAGGTTCTCATAACTTCATCTCCACAAGCTGTTTTAGAATGTTTAGCATCTGGTGGAAAACCTATATATTTACAAAGAGAAGATTATCCAGATGATTTTACAAACCTTTATGAATTATTAAATATTCCTATAATACAAAACTTTAATAAAACTCTAATAGAAGCGATATTAGGGAGTATAGATGGGAATAATTATCAATCTCTTAAAAAAAATCTATCAAATTTAAACCTTTTATAAAAAATAAAGAGTAAGTTAGTATATAATAGTTCTTTAAATTTCACAATAAGTGAGCAAACATGAAAGAAAGTAGTCGTAGAGGATTTATGGGAAAAGTGTTAGGAGCTGTTGCAGGACTAGGGGCAATTGGTTCTTTAGTAGCCATGAAAAAATCTTGGGATCCGCTCCCAAGTGTTAAAGCAGCTGGTTTTATAACATTGGATATGTCAGTATATGTAGATAATGAGTTGGTAACTAAAGAATGGAGAAAGAAGCCTATCTTTATTATGAAAAAGTCTGCTGAAGCGTTAAAAAAACAAACGCAAGAGCAATCAGCTAGAGATGTTGTAGTGGATGGCAATAGCTATATGGTAGCTATTGGTTTATGTACACATCTAGGTTGTATTCCTGCATATAAAAAAGCAGAGGAAGAATTTTTGTGTGCATGTCATGGTGCTACATTTGATTCATCTGGTCAAGTAACAAAGCTTCCAGCACCGCGCGGATTAGATATACCTCCATTTAAAATTGATGGCAGTAATCTTATTCTTGGTGAAGTTGGTCCAGAGTGGCAAAAAATGAAAGACAATGGCATTACGCTATAAAAGAGGGAGGATAAATGGCACAATTTACAAAAGCAACAAGTGTTAAAGATTGGTTAAACCAAAGATTAGCAATTGAAAAAGTTGAAAAAGTTATGGGATCTGAGTATTGGATTCCAAAAAACATCAACTTTTTATGGGCAATGGGTATGATTTTAGCATTTTTATTTTTATTGCTAACAGTTTCGGGGATATTTTTACTTATGTATTATCAACCACATGTTGATACGGCATTTTATAGTGTAAATTATACAATTATGAGTGAAGTAGATTTTGGGTGGCTTTGGAGACATATTCACGCAGTAGCATCATCCGTTACATTCTTAATAATCTATATACATATGTTCACAGCTATCTATTACGGTTCTTATAAAAAAGGTCGTGAGATGATTTGGATAACGGGGATGCTTTTATTTGTAACATTCTCAGCTGGAGCATTTTCAGGATATATGTTACCATGGGGTCAAATGTCTTATTGGGCTGGTATGGTTATTACAAATATTTTTTCACTTGGTGATTTACAGTTTAATGGTTTAGTTGAATGGATTCGCGGAGATTATGCTCCAGGACAGGCATTTTTAAACAGATTTTTCATGTTACATGTTTTCTTGTTGCCACTAGCAATTATGGGACTTATTGGTCTTCATTTTGCTGCTCTTCGTATTCCTCATGTAAACAATCAAGATGGTGAAGAGATTGATTTTGAAGCAGAATCTAAAAAATATTTAGCTGGGGATAAAAAAGGTTCAAAAGTTATGAGATTTGCAAATGACTTTTTGTCTAAAGATGTTATGGTTCTTGGAATTTTCTTAGTCTTTTTCTTTTATTTGGTGTTTTTCCACTACACTTTTGCATTAGATCCAGTTAATCTTGATCCAGCAGATGGACTTGTAACTCCAAAATACATATACCCAGAGTGGTATTTCTTGTGGTCATATGAAATTTTAAGACCGTTTTCTGTAAATATTGGTCTAATAGCATTTGGTTTTTCACAAGTAATATTTTTCTTATTGCCGTGGTTAGATAGAAGCCCAAATACGGTAGCTGCATCTCGTCGTGGTTTATTTAAATACTGGTTTTGGTTAATGCTTATAAACATGATAGTCTTAACAGCTATGGGTAAACTGCCTCCAAAAGATCCATTTAGTACTATTGGTTTAATATCAGCAGTATTATTTATTGTTATGTGGTTAGCACTACCATTTATAACTAAAAACGAAAAAAAAGCGTAGGGAGAATATAATGAAAGAATTAAAAATATTAGCAGTAGTTGTATTCTTTGCGCTAGTTACATATTGGCTAGTAGAGCCATATGCTCATGGCATAATGCATAAAAAAGTAGATACTAAAAGCTTTGCATACTCAGACTTAGATGAAACCACTAAAGGTGTAATGTCTAAAACTGGAGATGCATCTCGTGGTGCAGATTTAATTGTAAACGGAGGCTGTACAGGTTGTCACTCTGTTAATGTAGCAAGTATACCAGCAGCAATGGATGCAGTAAGCGCAGCTGGAGCTTTTGGAGTTAATCCACCAGATTTAAGTAACACAGGTGTGATTTATGATGCTAAATTCTTAGCTGAGCTTATTAAGAACCCAGCTCATGCACTTAATGTTGAGCATAAATTTGCACCTGAGAGTGGAAAAATGCATCCAATGGTTCCGTTTTATGGAGCAGGTGGAGATATAGACCAAGAGATAGCAGATATGATAGCTTACTTAAAATCTATTTCTGTTAAGGTTGAAGATGTTACACCTGCAATGGCATATGAAGATGCTTGTGCTAGATGTCATACAGTTGATTTTGTAAATTATACATATACTGGTAAAATTCCTGCATTTAAATCGAAAAAAGATGAGTTAGCTTTTGAGATTAATGTTTTAGAATATGAAGATAGCTTAAAAGCTTATATGGGTAAATTGCCACCAGATTTAAGTATGTATTATCTTTCTCGTAGTCCACACTACATAAGAACATTTATGGAAGACCCTCAAAGTTACTTAGAAGGAACTTCAATGCCTCGTGTTGGTGTTACTGCAGATTCAGCTGAAAAAATTGTAGAATTTATGGCAGATTCTGCTGATTCAAAGCGTCATCAAAGAGATGAAATTGGAACATATGTTATATACTTTTCTATAATATTTGCAATTCTTGCTATACTATGGAAAAAAGAAGTATGGAGAGATTTAAAATAATCCTCTACTAAATTATGCCTCTCTTTGAGGCAAAATTGTCATTCTAAACTAGATTCCAAGTCAAGCTTGGAATGACGATAATTTTGATATTTTGAACAACCATCGTCATTTGAATAACCTATCGTCATTCTTCGTCATTCTGAACTTGATTCAGAATCTAGCTCATACTAACCGCATTAATTAACAATTCAAAAACACATATTTAGATAAAATACGCTTTAGAAAAATTTGGAGCTAGAAGTGACACAAAACGAAGAGATAGACAATAAGCTAAATAAAAGAGAAAAATACAAAGCTAGACTTAGACCATATGAGTATTTCAAAGAGTTTGAATCTATTGATTTTGAAAGTTTAGGAGAGGGAGATAGATTTTATCTTCAAGATTTTGGAATATTTAATACTGATTTTTTAGAAGATGATTTTGCCATGCGACTTCGAGTGCCTTCAGGACGAATTAGTGCTGAGCATTTTTCTTATATAGCTGATGTTGTTGAACAATATGACCTTAAAGTAGTTCTAACTGCACGAGGAGGGATACAGCTTCATGAGCTAGAAGCTGACGATGTCCATGAAATTTGGAAAAAATTTAACTCTTACGGTTTAACCACATGGCAAAGTTTTGGCGATAACATTAGGAATATTGTAACAGATGTTTATGATGGCATTGGAAAATACTCAGAGATAGAAGTTCACTCTATAATCCAAGAGATGCAAAGTTTTATTCTTGAAAATTCTCGTTATGTTGGGATGCTTCCAAGACGAATCTCTATAGGAATATCAGGAAATACCGCAAATGTTACCTCCTTTTTTGCAAATGACCTTTATTTTGCACTAGCAAAAAAAGATGATATTTTTGGTTTTAATGTATATATGGGTGGTAAAAATACAGAGGTAGCACAAGATGCAAATATCTTCTTAAAAAAAGATGAAGTATTTGAATTTTTTAAAGCTTTTGTTGAAGCTTTTTACCTTCACGGCTCACGATTTACACGCGCTAGAACTCGTCTTTTTGATATGATAGAAGATATTGGGATGGATGCATTAACAGCTTATATTCAAAAAGAATATAAAAAAGAGTTACAAAGTGCTGGAGAGTTAAAGATTGAAAAAGCAGTGTTTTGTAACCATGAACTATTAAAAGATGGAAGTTATTCATTTCGTTACCAAACAGATTTTTCAAGATTAAATGTAGCAGAGATGAAAAAAATTTCTAAATTAGCATTAGATAATGATGTAGAGATTCGGCTAGGTATTGATCAAAATATATACTTAATTGGATTTAAAGATGATACTATCCCTATTAAATCAGCAAAGCAGAGTGCTACAATACTTACTTGCGCTGGTAGTTTATGTCCTTTTACATCTTGGAGTATTAAAGATGAAACCTCATATATTCCGCTTGAAAAAATAAATGAACATGCAATTCAAGTTGGTTTTTCTGGTTGCACAAAGGGCTGTGCAAGACATTGTCATACAGATATAGGTTTGATTGGTCTAAAAACTAATAACTTTGGCGATACAGAGGGTGGAGCTAGAGTGTTTTTAGGAGCAGTCCACACAGATGGCTCTAGCGTTGCTAAAACAGTTTTTCCAATGGTGCCGTTTGTCCACCTAAATGATACATTATTATTGATAATTAAGTTTTACGAAAAAAGTTTATATAAAGATTTTGAAGAATTTTCACATAATATTTTAAATAAATTTTCTAGTGAATTTTTAGCAATGTGGTTTTTAGCAAATCTTTCAACTAATCAAATATTAGACTTACCAGTAAGTGAAAATACAAATTTAGATTTTAGCAAAGAAAAAAAACAACTTTTAAAAAGTTTTAGTGAAGTAGATTTTTTAGATGATATGGAGGAGAGTTTTTTTGAATCTATCGATGCATTAAGTAAAAAGTTATGGACAGTTGAAGGTGCAGACCCTCATTATGTACCATCTATAAGCAGGATTCATTATCGTTAGATTAGATTCTGAATCAAGTTCAGAATGACGGAGATGTCAAGTTCAGAATAATGGAGATGTCAAGTTCAGAATGACGGAGATGTTAAGTTTAGAATAATGGAGATGTTAAGTTTAGAATGACGGAGAAGTTAAGTTAGATTCTGAATCAAGTTCAGAATGACGGTGTTAAGCATACCATGATGAAACAATCGTACACGCCGTCATTCCATGCTTGACATCTCCGTCATTCCGTGCTTGACACGGAATCTAACTTTTAAGTTCTTTAGAGTCCACAATAACAACACTCCCACAAATCAAATCATGTAGTGCTTTTTTATCTTTTTTATATAATGGAAAAATTAAACCTATTATTGAAGCTGCACTTATTAAAAACAAAACATACCTACAAAATGCCCTAAAGAAGCTAAGATTCTCGCCAGTCCTTATATTTACCACTTTTATTTCGTAAGCTTTTTTCCCAGGAGTTTGTCCAAGTTGACTATGCAATATACTATATATAATACCATAGACGCTTACAGCTAAAAGGGGAGCTATATCCGAATCTAAAAAATCATCCTTGCCGTCCATAAAGCCATAAGTTATTATGTATAATATGGGAGCATATATCATAAACATATCCGTTATAAAAGCTTTTATGCGATCTGTTGTTTTTGCAAGTTTAGCTTTTTTTTCAGGTTTTTTTTCAGGTTTTGTATTGTTTTTTTTAATATTTCTAAATCTCATAAACTAATTATACCAAATTAGATAGTAGTTTTAGTCACTAAAATATGCTTCTAAAACCATTTATAGCAAATAATTTTATAAAATTTCCCAAAAAATACACAAATTGCAAACTAAATACATAGTTTAAAGTTAAATTAATTTTAACTAATATACAATATTGCTGATATTGATAAATTAGATAGTTGATTCTAGTTTCAATTATATAATTTTTAAAAACAAAATAGGAGAATTAAATATGAAGAAAATTGTAAAAATGTCACTAGCAGTAGCTATGATAAGTGGATTAGGTGCAGTTAATGCTCAAGCAGCTGATTCAGCTGATGGAGTTAATATCTTAAGCGATATAAAAGTTGTAGGTCAGATTCGTCCTCGTTTAGAAATGGTTGATGATGGAAATTCATTTACTGATGATGCTACTGCATTTACTGCAAGAACTAAGCTAACTGCATCAGCTAATTTATTTGAGATAGAGGGCTTAACTTCAACTCTTGGTATGATTAGTGTAAACAACTTTGGTGCTACTGATTATAATCAGGGCGGTGGCGGACATGGAAAAGCTCAAGGCAATGGAGCTTATTCTGTAGTTTTAGATCCTCAAGACGCTATGCTTTCTGAGGCTTCATTAGACTATACTGTTGGTAAAACAGCTTTGCATATTGGTCGCTCAAACATAAATCTTGATAACCAAAGATTTATAGGTACTGTTGGTTGGAGACAATTAGAGCGTTCTTATGATACTGTATATGCAGCAAATAGTGATGTAGAAAACTTAAGCGTATTAGCAGCATATGTATATGGTTTTGCTGGGGTAGGGAGTGTTGAAACTGCAGATACTAAATCTATACTTTTACATGCAGCATATGATGTAATGCCAGAGTTAAAAGTAACAGCTTATGGTTATTTGCTAGCTTCTATTCATGATACTTATGGTTTAGCGTTAACTGGTACAGTTGATGTTGGTACTAAATTAACATATCGTGCTGAGTATGCTATTCAAGGTGATGCTACAATGGAGATGTCTGATGCACCTGGTAATGCAGATGCAAGCTACATGAATATAGATGTTGGTACAAATATCTCTGGTATTTTAGTTGGTCTTAATTATGAAGTACTAAGTGGTGCAGATAGTGGAGATGAGACAGCATTTTCAACTCCATTAGGTACAAATCATAAATTTAATGGTTGGGCTGATAAATTCTTAGGTACACCAGCTGGAGGTCTTAATGATTTAAATATTCGTGTTGGATATAAAGCTAAAGGTTTTGGTAAAATTTTAGTTAAGTATCACATGTTTACTTCTGATGTAGGTTCTGATGATTATGGTACAGAAATAAATGCTGTATATGTAAATAAAATTCCAGGGGTCAAAGGACTTAATGGTCTTGTAAAATATGCAAATTACAGTGCTGATACATACAGTGCTGATACAACTAAAATATGGTTAGGTGTAGACTATAAATTTTAGTCTATAAGCATATTCTTTCTTTGCTCCCAAGCTTTTTAGCTTGGGTATGCATATATACAACCTACAATATCCCCCTAAATAAATACTTATTATAAGATTACTTTGTGTATAATCATCAATAAAAATAAAAATAAAGATGAGATGTGCTAATAGATAGTTTTGATAGAGTTGTTGATTACTTACGAGTATCAGTAACAGAAAGATGTAATTTTAGATGTAATTACTGTATGCCAGAAAAACCTTTTTCTTGGGTTCCAAAAGAAAATTTACTAACATTTGAAGAACTTTTTGAATTTATTAAAGTTGCCATCGATGAGGGTGTAAACAAGATTCGTATAACTGGTGGTGAGCCACTACTACGAGAGGGGATAGACCAATTCATAAAGATGATATATGACTATAAGCCAAGTATTGATTTAGCAATGACTACCAATGCTTTTTTACTAAAAGGAACTGCTCGTAAATTAAAAGATGCAGGCCTTAAGCGTATAAATGTAAGTATAGATACTCTTAATCCTAAAGTAGCCGAGGAAATAGCAGGTAAAAATGTTTTAAAAAATGTTTTAGCTGGTGTAGATGAAGCACTTAAAGTTGGACTAAAAGTAAAAGTAAATATGGTTCCAATGAAGAGCGTAAATGTTGAAGAAATTATAGATATTTTAGAGTATTCTAAGCAACGAGGGATCTCTATAAGATTTATAGAGTACATGGAAAATACCCATGCTAAAGCTGAAATTAAAGGTCTTAAATCTCCTGAACTTTTAGAGCTATTAAGAAAAAAATATAATTTTAGTGATGATGGATTTGACGGCAGTAGCCCATCTCATTATTATACTATGGATGATGGATATAAATTTGGGATAATTGAACCATATGAAGATGATTTTTGTAAACAATGTAACCGCATTCGCCTAACCGCAGAGGGCAATCTTATACCTTGTCTTTATTTTGATGAAGCTTTAAGTATTGCTCAGAGTATAAGAAGTGATGATATTAAAGGCGTTAAAGATATCTTAAAAGAGGTAATTAAAACTAAACCTGAAAAAAATCGTTGGGGTACAGATGACGGAGAGAGTTCAACCCGTGCCTTTTATGAAACTGGTGGATAAGATTCTGAATCAAGTTCAGAATGACGCAGTGTTGCGTTTGACAGTCCCACCCTTTCGTCATTCCGTGCTTGACACGGAATCTAATTAAAACCATAGGACAGTAAATGAACTCATACATTTACATAATGGCAAATAAGAAAAATGGCACTTTATATATTGGAGTAACATCCGATATTGTTAAAAGAGTTTATGAACATAAAAATAAATTAGTAGATAGTTTTACAAAAAAATATAATCTTAATAAATTAGTTTATTATGAAGTCTATGATGAAATAAATGAAGCTATTAAAAGAGAAAAACAACTAAAATCTTGGAAGAGAGATTGGAAAAATGAGCTAGTTGAAAAAATGAATAAAAATTGGTGTGATTTATATAAAGAAATATTATAGATGAGATTCTGAATCAAGTTCAGAATGACGGCGTTGTGCTTCAGGATGACGAGCTTGTGCTTCAGGATGACGAGCTTGTGCTTCAGGATGACGAGCTTGTGCTTCAGGATGACGAGCTTGTGCTTCAGGATGACGAGCTTGTGCTTCAGGATGACGAGCTTGTGCTTCAGAATGACGAGCTTGTGCTTCAGGATGAACTTCACCACCTCCGTCATTCCGTGCTTGACACGGAATCTAGTTAAAAAAGGATATTATTGATTTATTTAGTGGAGCATTTTTACAGCATTCAAGGTGAGGGAAAGTATGTTGGAAGCCCAAGCCTTTTCTTCCGTTTTGGTGGGTGCAATATGACTTGTGTTGGTTTTGGATGCCAAGAGATAGCTCATGATGGTACTAAAATCCTTGGTTGTGATACCATCTATGCAGTAGATAAAAAACATTTTTCTCAAAACTGGACAAAAATTCAAACAACTAAAGAACTTTTAAATATTTTAGATTCTTATAAATTCCCATTTTCTGTAGATATTGTTTTAACTGGTGGCGAGCCTTTAATATACGCAAATGAAAAGATATTTATAGAGTTTTTAAATGAAGCTCATAATCGTGGGTATAAAATTTTCTTTGAAACAAACGGCTCTATAAATGTGGATTTTGATAAATATCCAATCTTCAAAGAGTGCATATTTGCACTTAGTATTAAACTTAAAAATTCTAATGAGCCATTAAAAAAACGGATAAATAAAGATATAATTAAATCTTTAATATCAAACTCAAAAGAGGCATTTTTTAAGTTTGTAATAGATGAAAAATCTATAGGCAGTGAGTTAGAAGATGAGATAAACTCTATTTTAGCTTATGCTCCAAAAACAAAAGTTTATTGTATGCCTATGGGTGCAAATAAACTTGAAGTTGAAAAAAATTCTGAAGCGTTAGTAGAGTTTTGTAAAGCAAAAGGTTATAATTTTTCAGATAGATTGCATATGAGAATATGGGATAAACAAAAAGGTATCTAATGATAATAAGAAAACTATTTAAATTTGAAAATGTTCACATAGTTAGAGGGTGCTCAACTGTGAGATGTAGAAGTTCACTTCATGGACACTCGTACAAAATTGAGTTACTTTTTGAATCTAACTTTTTGGATAATGCTCAAATGATTTATGATTTTGGATTAATGAAGCAAAACATGAAAGCTTTTATAGATTGTTTTGACCACGCTGTAACTATTTGGGATAAAGATGAGCCAGAGTATATAAAAGATATGAAAAAATACTCTCATAGATGGATCCAACTCCCCGTTTCACCATCAGCAGAACAATTTTCTCGTGTAATATTTGTTATGATTGACAGAATTTTAAAACTTACAGAAACTGTAAATGGCGAGAGAGAAGTAAAACTAAATAGCATTATAGTTCATGAAACAGATACTGGATATGCACAATGTTTTGAGGCAGATGCTTATAGTGAGCAGATGGGTAAAATAGATTTAGATGCTATTATATTTAGTGAGACTATAAAAGAAGATTGGTCTAGTGTTAACTTATGGGAAGATATAAAAGCTGGGAAGAAGTTTGTAAATCCTACAAGTGTCTAGATCCCCGTGTCAAGCACGAGGATGACGGCGTTGTGCTTCAAAATGACGGTGTTATGCTTCAGTGACGGTGTTATGCTTCAGTGATGGTGTTGACTTCAGTGACGGTGTTGTGCTTCAGTGACGGTGTTGTGCTTCAGTGATGGTGTTGACTTCAGTGACGGTGTTGTGCTTCAGAATGACGAGCTTGTGTTTCAGGATGAACTTCACCACCTTCGTCATTCCGTGCTTGACACGGAATCTACTGCGTTAGTAAATCAACTCTTTCATTAGAATTAAACTCAAATCTAACTGGCAATATTTTTACTACATCTCCAGATTTTATCAAGCTTGTATCTTCGCTTATGATTATATATGAGTTTGCATTTGCAAGTGGGCTTACCATCCCTGGTGCTGATTTGTCACATGCTTTAAATGTTTCTCCATCAAAATAGCCAGGCAATAGTGTCCTTCGCCCACCTTTTAATTTAAAGTCACTTTGCATTTTTGCGGTTATAGTATTTAAAAATTTATTTGTTACACCACTTTGTGCTAACAAAATACTTTGCCCAAAAAGTTCAAAATTCAGAGATGCAGCTAGCGGGTTACCTGGCAGGTTTAATACAAAAGTATCACCTATGCGACCAAAAGTTGTTGGTTTTCCTGGTTTTATCTCAACTTTGTCAAAGTAAGTATGCATTCCAAAACTACTAAAGACTTCTTTTGTGTAATCAGCATCGCCAACACTAACACCACCAGTAGTGATGATTAAGTCACTATCAAGTGCACTTTTTAAATGCTCCTTTAAATCTTCAAGAGAATCTTTAGATGTACCTATAAAATCAACACTAGCACCTAACTCTTCACATCTAGCTTTTAATGCTGGAGCATTTGTGTTATATAGTTGATACTTTTCTACACTCTCAAAATGCATTTTAAGCTCACTGCCACTTGCAAAGATAGCAATACGAGGTTTTTTATACACCTTGATGTGACTTATACCTTGAGAGGCTAAGAGGGTAATTTGATGAGCTTGAAGCTTATCCCCGCTACGAAGCAAGAGATCTCCACTTTTTATATCTTCACCGCAAAAGCGAATATGGCGATTAATTTCTAAATTTTTAGGGAGTGCAATTTCAAGGTTTGTCTTAGTTTTATTCAAATTTATTATATTTACATCCTCAGATGGCACAATTAGTTCACAACCATCTGGAATTTTTGCCCCAGTCATAATTTTAATTGCTTTTCCTTTTGTCAATACTTCACTAGAATTATCCCCTGCAAAAATGGTATGTGTAACTTTAACTTTTTTTCCAGCATCTGAGTGTTTTACTGCAAATCCATCCATTGCAGAATTGTCATATGGTGGAAGATTATGAGTAGCTACAATATCTTCAGCTAAAATATATGAAAGAGCTTGTTCTATGGGTAAAATTTTAAGTGAATTTTGTTTTGTGTATTTATATATAAAATCGAGTGCTTGTGTAGTTGTAACAGCCATTTTTGTAACCCCATTTAAAATTATTGGATAGAATTCCATTATGAATGAAATGTATGAGATGAGTATTGTAACACACAACTTTAGTGTATTGGCTGTTTTGCTGATTATAATGATAAATTTTTATAAGATTACTAGAGCAGATAATGTCTTTAAATATAGAAAATTTAACACCTTATTTAACCCAATTGGTAGCACTTTAATCGGTTTTGTGATTTTTACAGGTGTTATCATGATGGCCGCAAAACACCTCGATTTTACCATTGCAAATAACATAATGATTGTTTTTTCAGTTGTTATAATTGTTTTGGAATTTAAACGCTCAAGAGGTATGAAATATATTAAAAATGATAATTTACCTGCTTTTCTTATCTATAAAAAATTTAGTCAAAAAATTTTAATAACTGAGTTTTTAATAACTGTATTTGTATATATTGGTATGCTTTTGTGATATATATTTTTAATGAAGATGCAGGAGATGAGAGTTTAATTTTAAAAGGTGAATTATTTAAATACCTCATTAAAGTTCGTCGTCATACGCTTAACGATGAAATTTTTTGTCGCAATCAAAAAAATATAAAAATATTACATAAATATAATATAGTTCATATAGAACCAAAAAAAGCGATATTAAAGCTTTTAAGTTCAAAATTATTAGAAGTAAAAGCTAAAAAAGATTTACATATTGGTTGGTGTAAAATTGAGGTTAAAAATATTGAAAAAATTCTGCGGAGTTTAAGTGAAATTGGAGTGCATAAGATAACTTTCATCGATTGTGAGCGCTCCCAAAGAAATATAAAATTAGATTTTAAAAGATTAGACAGAATTCTTGAGACCTCAATGCAACAATCTGGCTCAACTCAAAAAATAATATTAGATAAATCTAAAAACTTAGAAGAATTTGTAAAATTAAACCCAGATGTTAAAGTTTTTGATTTTACAAAAAAAGTATTTGATAATGCTGATGATATAAAAACCGTACTTATCGGTTGTGAGGGTGGCTTTTCTTCTAAAGAAAAAGAACTTTTATCATCATGTGAAGTTTTTAGATTAGACACTCCTATGGTTTTAAGAAGTGAAAGTGCAGTGATGGCAGTTGCTTTTAAAGTTTTATTGTAAGAGATCCTGAATCAAGTTCAGGATGACGATGGTTTGTCAAAGATGACGATGGTTTGTCAGAGATGACGATGGTTTGTCAGAGATGACAAAAAGCGTCATTCCAAACTTGATTTGGAATCTAAAATAGGGTATAATCACATTTCCAAAAATCCGCACCCATACGGATTAAAAAAATATATAGATATTCGCACATAAACGAGTATCAAAAGGCAAACTATGAAAAAAGATCTTCACCCTAATTTAGTAACTTGCAAAGTAGCTTGTGCATGTGGAAATAACTTTGATATTAAAAGTCAAAATGACACAATGAGAATTGATATTTGTAATGAATGTCATCCATTCTTTACGGGTTCTGAGCGTATGGTAGATACTGCTGGTAGAATTGAGAAATTCAACGCACGTTACGCTAAAAAATAATTTTTTAGTAGCAACATTTGCTATCTTTAGTTCCAACACCGATTGGGAATATTGGCGATATATCACTTAGAGCTATTGAAGCTCTAAGTAGCGCTGATATACTTCTTTGCGAAGATACTCGCGTTACCAAAAAACTTATCCATATTTTAAAACAACGCTACAATACTACTTTTAAAGACAATCAAGAATTTATCCCCTTACACTCACACAATGAAAAATCTTTTGTTGAAAAATTAGAACCATCTTTTTTTGAGCAAAATGTTATTTATGTAAGTGATGCAGGTATGGCAGGGGTAAGTGACCCAGGGCAACTTTTAGTTCGTTATTGCATCGATAATGGTGTCAAATACGATATTTTACCAGGAGCTAATGCAGTTTTAACAGCTTTTGTTGCTAGCGGATTTGTCCAAACGCAGATGTTATTTTGGGGATTTTTACCACATAAAGGGAGAGATAGAGCCTCCTCTTTAGAGGGTGCTTTAAACAATGGGTTTACAACAATTCTTTATGAATCTCCACATAGATTAGAGAAATTTTTAAATGAGATGAAAGAGCTAGAACCAAAAAGGGAGATATTTTTAGCAAAAGAGCTAACAAAAAAGTACCAAAGATATATTAGTGGTTATGCTAGTGATATTTTAGAAAAACTAGATGGAAATTTTCGTGGAGAATGGGTAGTTGTTATTAAAGCAAATAAAGCTCAAAATGTAAGTGCTATAACTCAAAAAGATATATTATCCTTAGACATACCAAAAAAATTACAGGCAAAATTGATTTGTAAAATAACAGATGAAAATACAAAAGCTTGTTACAAAAGACTTTTGTCGTTGTCATAATGATATAGATTCCAAATCAAGTTTGGAATGACGAAATGTTTTGTCATCTTGAACTTGCACCCCAAGGGTATTTTCTGCGGGTATAGGAGTCTAGTTTGTGAATTAACCAGAGGGCAGAATTATAAAAAATAGCATATTTAAACTTTTTTTCGCTAAAATGTCTCCATGTTAATTTATGCGAAACAACCAGTACATTATATTATTAAAAATTATCCATCAAAAATCAAGACTCTTTATTTAGCAAAAGAGATAGATAAAAAAGATTATGCAAAGTTTATGAAGATGGATTTTGAAGTTAAAAGAATTCCCCCTGATGCTGCAGGAAAGATGTGTAAAAATGCAGTACATCAAGGGATATTAGCTGAAATAGATGATTTTGAATTGGATGATTTTAAATCATTTTTAGATAAAGATTTTGTTTTGGTACTATCTTCTCTTAGCGATGTTGGTAATATTGGTGCAATACTTAGAAGTGCTTATGCATTAGGGGTAGATGCTGTAGTTGTATGTGGAGTTAAAAAACTTCCACTTGATGCAATTGTTAGAACAAGTACAGGCGCCCTTTTTGATATGGCATTTAGTATTGAGCACAATATTCACAATGTATTAAATGACTTAAAAACATCTGGATTTACAACCTATGGTGCTGATATGTGTGGTAAAGATATAAGAGATATAAAAGTAAATAAAAAAAGATGTTTAGTGTTAGGTAGTGAAGGTGAAGGTTTAACATCTCGTGTAAGCTCTAAGCTTGATGAGATTGTTAGTATAAATATGTCACATGAATTTGACAGCTTAAATGTAAGTGCCGCAGGAGCAATTTTGATGGATAGGATGAGATATGAGTGATGGTTTTGAAAAATTAAAAGAGATAGGTGCTCAAAAAATTCATGAGCAAACACATATACCAAAGGAACATGCACACTCTATTATAAATAAAAAATTTACAAAAATGAATAAAATTCAGTATTTAGGATTTATATCTATTTTAGAGCGGGAATATTCAATAAAATTAGATAGCTTAAAAAATAGTGCTAAAGAGTATTTTCAAGAAAGTGAAAAAGACAACAAGACAACTACTGAAAAATTATTTGTAGTTCCACAGAGAAAAAAATCTTATACAAAGCACTATATATTATTAGCTGTATTAATTTTGGTAGCAGTAGCCATATTTAATACATCTACACAGGAGCAGTCTATAAATACTCCAAGTGTAGATCTCAAAATAACGGAGCAACCTATAAGTACTCCAAGTATAGATCTTAAAACAACGGAGCAGCTTATAGACACTCCAAGTCCGAAGCCTAAAACAACTACGCAAATTATACAAACTGCAAAAAAGACAGTTGCTAAAGAAAAAGAATCTGAACCAATTGTCAAAGAAGAAGCAATCCCTAAAGTATTTAAAATCATACCAAATGTAAAATTATGGATGTGGTATGCGGATGTAAATACTAATAAAAAAAAACAAAAAACCTTTAGTGATGAATTTGAACTTGATGCAGATGGGCATTGGCTTCTTGCACTTGGGCATGGGGATGTCAGCTTTATGATTAACGGCAAATTAGAGGAATACAAAATACAAAAAAATATCCGTTTTGAATATAAAAATCATAAATTAAGAAAGATAACTTATTCAGAATTTTTGACTTTAAATAAAGGTAAAGAATGGTAAAAGTCGTATTTGCGATTTTCTTTTTTTTCGCACTTAGTTTTAGTGATGTTATAAAAGCTCAAGAGACAAGTATTAAATCTGATCATGAGATGTTGGATTTAAAAATTAAATCTCTTTTACCAAAACGAGTCTATCAGGATAATAAATCCTATATTGATACAATTCTCTTTAGTAAGTCATCATATATTACAGATAGCAGAGTTGATGTTTTAAAGGTTATAAGAAAGTTAAAAAATGATGGTCTTTTAGAGTTGTATTTTGATAAACCAAGCGAGCTTAGACTTAACTTTCATACAAGTGACAATCCTTTGTTTTTTGTAAAAATTATGAGCGATACCTTAAGAAACATGGGTTATTATAGATACATAACAAAAGAATCAAAACTAGATGAAACAGGGTTCACATGGTCAATAACATTAAAAGCAGAATATGTAATAGACCCACAAATACTTCAAAATGAACTAAGTTCTAATGGTTCAGGCATTGTAGATATAACTAGAGTCACTTTAAAAGAGTGGACATTCGATATAGATATGAGAGATGCTTATTTAGATGTAAAAGTATTGCAGGATGAACAAGAGATTGAGCTTCAGCGTTCACTTTATTCATATTGGCTTGATGTTTCAATGATAAAACAACTTAAAATTTCAAGTTCAAAAAGAAATAGTTGGTATCCATACATTACATATTTTGATAATTCTTTGCATCTTTTAAAAGTTGTAAAAGTGGATTCAAGACGCACAAAAATACTTTTAAATATTCCACAGAGTGCAAAATACATAAAAATATCTGATATATATACACTTAAAAATATTAAAGATACTCTACTTTTAATGCCGATAGGTTCTAGATAATCTAATATTTAATTTATTTTGCTAAAATTGCATTAATAATTTAAGCAGAGGAAACTTCTTGAAACAGTTTCTTCTATAAAGGAACCTTTTTGTTTGATGAGATAAAATTTAACAGAGTTGAAAGACTTCCAAAGTATGTATTTGCAGAAGTAAATGACATCAAAATGGCAGAGCGTCGTGCTGGTAAAGATGTTATAGATTTTTCTATGGGAAACCCAGATGGTGATACCCCTGAACATATTCGTGAAAAACTAGTAGAATCAGCCCAAAAAACTAAAACTCATGGTTATTCAACATCAAAAGGTATCCCTAAACTTTTAAAAGCTATAGCTGATTGGTATGAGCGTAGATATGATTGTGTACTTGATCCTCAAACAGAGTGTGTAGCTACTATGGGTTCAAAAGAGGGTTATGCTCATCTTACTTATGCTATAACAAATCCAGGTGATTTAGCTGTAGTTCCTGATCCAACATATCCTATTCATGAATACTCTTTTATCTTAGCTGGTGGTAGTGTTGTCAAGTTTGGAATAGAATTTGATGAAGATTATAAAGTAAACGAAGATAAATTTTTTGAAGATTTACAGAGAATGTTTAAAGAAAATTCTCCTAAACCTAAGTATGTGCTTGTAAATTTTCCACATAATCCATCAACTGCAACGGTAACGCCAGAGTTTTATGTTCGCCTTGTTGCAATGGCGAAAAAAGAAAGATTTTATGTAATAAGTGATATTGCATATGGAGACATAACTTTTGGTGGATATAAAACTCCATCTATTATGTCAGTACCTGGTGCAAAAGATGTAGCAGTAGAGAGCTTTACACTTTCAAAATCTTACAATATGGCTGGTTGGCGTGTTGGATTTTTTGTTGGTAATAAAAGACTAATAGGGGCATTACAAAAAATCAAATCTTGGTTAGATTATGGAATGTTCACACCAATCCAAGTAGCAGCTACAGTTGCACTAAATGGCGATCAACAATGTGTAAAAGATATTACAGATAAGTATGATCATCGTCAAGATGTATTGATAGAAGCATTTGAGCGTGCTGGTTGGCATATACGAAAAAACCAAGCTACTATGTTTTCATGGGCAAAAATTCCAGAGTGTGCAGCGCATCTTGGTTCATTAGAGTTTTCTAAAAGACTTTTAACTGAAGCTGGGGTTGCTGTAGCACCTGGTATTGGTTTTGGTGCTTATGGTGAGGGCTATGTTCGTATAGCATTGATAGAAAATGACAATCGTATCCGTCAAGCAGCTAGAAATATAAAAGAGTTTTTAAAACAGTTTCAATAAAACTGTCATTGTGAACTTGCACCCCAAAAAGAGGAAAAATAATTTATGATAAAAGTTGGAATAATTGGTGTTGGAACGGTTGGAACTTCTGTTGCACAAATATTAAAAGATAATGCTGATGTTATCTCTGCTCGTGCTGGTCAAGATATAGAAGTAAAAAGTGGTGTAGTAAAAAATTTAAACAAAGATAGAGGTTTAGATATAGTTATCACTGATAATGTTGATGATGTTTTAAATGATAGTGAAATTGACATAGTTGTTGAGCTTATGGGTGGAGTAGAAGAAGCATTTGGGGTTGTAAAAAAAGCTTTGAAATCTGGTAAAGCAGTTGTTACTGCAAATAAAGCACTCTTAGCATATCACCGTTATGAATTACAAGATATAGCTGGTACAATCGCTTTTGAATACGAGGCTGCTGTCGCTGGCGGTATCCCTATTATTACTGCACTTCGTGATGGGCTTTCTGCTAATCATATAGAGTCTATTGTTGGAATCATGAATGGTACTTGTAATTATATGATGACTAAGATGGCAAATGAGGGTGTTGCATACGATGACATACTTCAAGAAGCTCAAGATTTAGGTTACGCAGAAGCTGATCCATCTTTTGATGTTGGTGGGTTTGATGCTGCTCATAAACTACTTATTTTAGCTTCTATCGCTTATGGAATTGATGCTAAACCTGAAGATATTTTAATTGAGGGAATTCAAGATGTAAGTAGCGAAGATGTGGCATTTGCTAAAGAGTTTGGGTATGTTATAAAATTACTAACTATCGCCAAAAAAGATGGAAGTGAAGTTGAGCTTAGAGTCCACGCTTGTCTTATAAAGCAAGATGAGATGATAGCTAAGATAGATGGTGTTATGAACGCTATATCTGTTGTTGGTGATAAGGTTGGTGAAACACTTTATTATGGTCCTGGTGCTGGTGGTGATGCTACTGCTAGTGCTGTTGTAGCGAACATCATTGACATTGCAAGAAGTGGAAAAAGTACACCAATGTTAGGTTTTGATAAACCTATGGAGGGGACACTTACTTTAAAACCATCTGCTGAGATAAAATCAAAATATTATCTTCGCATAAATGTAAGTGACAAAACTGGAGTATTGGCTAAAATCACTAAAATTTTTGAAATTCATAACATCTCTGTTGAGACAATGTTACAAAAATCAACTTCAGATATATCAGCAAATCTTTTAATTTCTACACATATAGCAAAAGAGAGTAATATTCAAGATATGATTAGTGAGTTAGAAAAACTAGACTTTGTAAATTCTAAACCAGTTATGATTAGGATTGTATAGTTTAAAGTGAGTTAGTATTAATATGAGCCGTCAAAAAGGAAATCTTGCAGAGACTAGAGCGTGTGAGTTTCTTTATGATAATGGTTTTACAATATTAGAACAAAACTTCTATTCCCGCTTTGGCGAGATAGATATCATCGCTACAAAAGATGAAGTTTTGCACTTTGTTGAGGTAAAAAGTGGTGATGATTATGAAAAAGCTATTCAAAATATAACAAAATCAAAAATTTCAAAACTTATAAAAACTGGTGATATTTATATGAAAAAAAATGGTTTTGATTGTGACTATGAATATGATGCAATTATTGTTACATCGGAGAAAATCTGCCATATTGAAAATATCACTATTTAGTCTTTAGTTAACTCAACTTCATCATTTTTAGTGAGTTGATTTTAACTGCTAAATACCTAGAGCAAAAAGAAATCTAGGCGAAGACAAAGCGTATAGATTTCTCGATGAAGCGGCTTTATAATTGGAAAAGTTTAGGCACTTTACAAACCAGTAATATCTATGATTTGTAAACCTGACCCTTTATCAGCCACAAATGCTTTTGTTCCATCTGTTGAGAGAGTTACTCCCCATGCATTACCTGGAGTATCTACAGAACCTATGATAACAGAAGCAGTTGGGTCACTTATATCTATTATCTGTAAACCTGAATTTGCATCAGCCACAAATGCTTTTGTTCCATCTGCTGAGAGAGTTACTCCATATGCCCTACCTGGAGTATCTACAGAACCTATGATAACAGGAGCAGTTGGGTCACTTATATCTATTATCTGTAAACCTGAACCTTCATCAGCCACAAACGCTTTTGTTCCATCTGTTGAGAGAGTTACTGTACGTGTATGACTTGGAGTATCTACAGAACTCATTATTCCTGAAACGGAAATAGTAACATTTGAGTTACTATTTCCGTATCTATTTGTAGCGTTAAGAGTCAGGTTGTAGTCTGCTTTAACAAAATGATGAAGTTCTGCTTGCGTAGCTACCTGTATCTCTCCTAGTGTATTTACGGTAAACTTCTCACTACCCTCTCCTGATAAATATATATCTGTAATTGTGTTATTATCACCTAGAAATATATCAAGCTTTCCAACATATGTACCCTCAACGGACATACTCTTTACACTTGCTGTAAAGTTTTGTACCTCTGGCAGAGAGTGTATATGAATGTTGACATTTACCTCTTTTTCGCCAATCTCATTTGTTGCTATAGCTTTTAAATCATACACATTACCTACGAAATATTCCAACTCTTTTTCAAGTCTTACTACTCCATTTATATCGATGGAAAAGTAATCAGCTCTATCACCATCTAAT
Source organism: Sulfurimonas sp. (assembly GCA_021648405.1). Lineage (GTDB taxonomy): Bacteria > Campylobacterota > Campylobacteria > Campylobacterales > Sulfurimonadaceae > Sulfurimonas. The sequence goes on from JAKISX010000010.1 coordinate 36,061, forward strand.
CTAAAAGAGCTTATACCACTCTCTCCGCTGTAATAAACTTTTATTTCTCCAACTATACTTTCAATAGCACTATCTCCTTCTATTATGGTAGAAAAACCTGATATGCCTGGCACTTTTTGAGGTACTTCTAAACCAGTAATATCTATGATTTGTAAACCTGAAGCATAATCTGCCACAAATGCTTTTGTTTCATCTGTTAAGAGAGTTACTGCAAGTGCCCAACCTGGAGTATCTACAGAACCTATGATAACAGAAGCAGTTGGGTCACTTATATCTATTATCTGTAATCCTGAAGGAAAATCAACCACAAATGCTTTTGTTCCATCTGTTGAGAGAGTTACTCCCTGTGCATTACCTGGAGTATCTACAGAACCTATGATAACAGGAGCTGTTGGGTCACTTATATCTATTATTTGTAAACCTGAACTTCCATCAGCCACAAATGCTTTTGTTCCATCTGTTGAGAGAGTTACTCCATTTGCATAACCTGGAGTATCTACAGAACCTATAGTAACAGGAGCAGTTGGGTCACTTATATCTATTATCTGTAAACCTGAATCTGCATCAGCCACAAATGCTTTTGTTCCATCTGTTGAGATAGTTATTTCAAATGCCCAACCTGGAGTATCTACAGAACCTATAATAACAGGAGCAGTTGGGTCACTTATATCTATTATCTGTAAACCTGAATTTGCATCAGCCACAAATGCTTTTGTTCCATCTGTTGAGATAGTTACTTTATATGCCCTACCTGGAGTATCTACAGAACCTATGATAACAGGAGCAGTTGGGTTACTTATATCTATTATCTGTAAACCTGAATGATAATCAGCCACAAACGCTTTTGTTCCATCTGCTGAGAGAGTTACTCCATATGCCCCACTTGGAGTATCTACAGAACCTATGATGCGATTAAGTACATTTAAAGTTATCGTAGCATCATAAATACCATTAACAGTTACTCCAAATGAGTAATAATCTTGTCGTGAAGCTTTTATCGTTATGCCATTTGCGACGCTTATATTTCCGCTAAGATCTACGCTAAAGTCACTACTTCCTTCTCCACTAAGCGTAATCGTTTCTATAGCATTGCCATTTACGATATTTAATTTTCCTATCTTTGTAGTTGCTTGTGTATTATCATAAACAACTCCTATGAAGTCATTTATAACAGGAATGACGATAAGTGATATGTTCACATTTGCAATCTCACTCTTTCCAAAACTATTAGTAGCACTCGCTTGTAGTGTAAAAGATGTACTATTTTGATTTAAAAGAGAGGTTTTAAGATAAATATTACCATTTAGGTCTACACCAAACTCAGAGTTAGGAGAAAGAGTGAAAGAACTTATTTTTGTATCTCCAGCATTTTTAAGAATATTTACTATAGTTATTTCAGTCGCCGTCTCTTTGTTAATGCTAATGTTAACATCAGATAGAGTAGGTACAACATCAGGAATGTTGTTTAATCTTACTACAACATTTTTAGGTCTACTATCTCCAATTATGTTAGACGCTATAACGCTTAGTGATATTTCATGTTGAGTTTCATAGTCTAAAATTGCATCAGGGGCTACTGTAATAATACCATTGTTATCAACATCAAAATTTTCACTTCCATTGCCGCTAAGTGTAAATCTAAGAATTTCACTTGCACCCTCATTAAATTTTATAGTGTCAACAACACTTAGAGCTGTAGCATTTTCATCAATTCTTGTTGTCAGTTTGA
>JAKISX010000011.1 GCA_021648405.1 Sulfurimonas sp.
TTATTATGATAGTTTAAAAATTAATGATGAGGATTACACTAATTCTAGTGAAAATGTAGCATAGGGTAACAGGTGTTTAGGGAATTAGATTTTTGAAAAAGTTGTCTTGACAAGTTGGGGTAGTATAATTTGAAGAAATTAATCTAGTGTTACAAAATGAAATAGCTGCTTAGGGAAAGAAGAAAATTTGTATGAATTTAAGTTACCACTCCAATTAGCATATGCCCTCTTAATAGTTTTTGTAATAGCAACTCTTCTACATTTTGTCTTGAATCAAAAATAGCCATAATATAAACAGTGTCATTTTCAATTTTATACATAATTCTCCAAGGTTGTGCAATCAGTTCTCTATAAATAGTTATGCCTTCTTTTAGAAGTTCAGGAACTACTCTACCTCGTAAAGGAAAAAAATTGCTAGATTGTGCCTTTTCTTTTATTTGTTTATACACCTTTCTTGCAGCACTTAAGCTGTCTTTTTTGATATAATCAACAATATTTAAAAGGTCTTCTCTTGCATTTGAAGTCCATTTAACTTTATAAATTTTACTCATTTGCTAAGGAGCTCTTCAATAGAGTTAAAAACATCTTCTTGGGTATGAAGATTTCCACTTCTAATATCTTCTTCTGCAAATGAAAGAAGCTTCATTATAGCAAGAGCATTTTTCATATCTTCATAACTCTTTGGATCTTGTATAACAGCTTTAGCTTCACCATTTTGTGTAATTATCATAGGTCTATGAGTTTCATTGATATATTTTAGAACATCGGCAGCTCGATTTTTTAGATAGGTAACAGGCTTTATATCATTTACGATTTGCATAAAATCTCCTTCAGTCCTTTTATTGTACCAAATTAAGACTTAATGTGCAAATATGATGCTATCGGTTGACTTCAGCAACGCTCTCTTTGCATTCGTTGCAAGGAGACTGTAAAATAACTACAAATCAGCCACAGTCTTATAAATTACAAATATTCTAACAAAAGTAGCTTAACATTAACCAATTTCAAACTCTTATAATTGTATAATAGCACTAATAAAAAGCCCAAGAAATTAGGCTTAAAGAGGTGCAGATGGGCAAAAAATATGGGATGCCCATTGGGGTACAGCTCATTGTAAATAAAACCTTTTAGCCATTACTATACCGTACTTTCAAGTACTTTTTAGACCCCATAATTTTACTTTCTATAAGCTACAGCGATTTCCTTTTTGCACCTACAAGCCAATATGCTATAGCTAAACCTACTAATACAGCACCAATAGCTAAAAGCTCTTCAGATTTTTCAGAAGATAAAGAATAAATCAATATTTTCCTAATAAGTGCTGCCATTGCCAACATAATAAAAGCACCTATGGCGAAACCTTTACCTTGTAGATGGTTTATCTCTTCATGAATTAATTCAGTAGCTGCCCATAAAACCAATAAGCTGCCTAAAACTGTCAAAATACCTTTTTCTATTCCTATATCTGTAAAGAATAATAGGTAAATATCATAAACAAACAGACCAATTGCAAAAAATGCAACAAGCACCAGAGCACACGCTAGAAAAAAATTGATATATGAATTAAACTTTTTTAAGTTTGATAAAATGGTTTTTTCTAGCTTGGATAATGATAAAAATTTGCCAAGCTCTTCTTCTCTATAAGAACTCGTAAGAACATCAAGATTGATATCTACTATTTTTTCTACAGCTTTAATTTCTTTGAGATGTTGTTCTTTATTTAAAAAATTTTCTTCTATACTTTCAAGAATAAATGTTCTTACAAAAGTAAATGAAGAATTTACATAATGTGTGGGAAGACCAATTTTTACATGTATTTCACCTATTTTGTACAAAACCATAAAATATGACATATCATATTTACCGCAAAATAAACTAACAAACCATTCTTTTATCTTTTCTCGATGATGGGCAATTACTTTTTCATCTCTTAGAAATTTTGAAGTTTCTCCAAACTGCCATATATAATCATAAAATTCATTTATGAATTTATCTGCAAGTTTTTCCATTCTAGGCTGAAGGTCTAGCAGTATTTTAGCTTCCTCATCTGTAAATTTATAGTGAGTTTTTAAGCTGCTATATTGTTGCATGAGAACTCCTCTTGGGCATAACTATTTATGTACATTATTTTATATAAACAAACCTTAAAATAAACAATTAGTTATTAAGTTGTGGAACAAGTCCAGAATATTAGGTTTTAGGACAATCTAGTTATTTTAGGAGGATTGCTCATAAATGCGCCTTTAAATGCATATGCGCGAGTATCTTTAGCTTTACCTGGTGAAGTTGGAGCTAAAAAATAAGAGTTATCAATACAATCTTCATCACTATGGTTTCTATCATAAATAAATATAACTTCTTTAGTAAGTTTTTGAGCATGTAGTGCTATATTTTTAACATATTCTTTTATCCCTTTATGTTGAGGGTCATACTTATGTCCAACTCCCATAAATACCCATTTACCACTTATTGGCATGTTGAGCGGGTCATGATAATTCATCTCTTTATCAAATATAGTTAGTTGGTTGGAATGGTAAAGGTCAATATCTACTGCAAATTTGTCTATAACAATAGTATCATTTATGTTTGCTTCGTTAAGATTAAACAGGTATTTAACTTCAATAAGTTTACCTTTGTAATTACTTTTTGTAGCTTGATAAAACAAGTTAGATACATCATCAAAATTCAATTCATCAAATTGGTTATTAAACTCATAACCTTGCTCTATAAGTTTAGTTTTATTATTATATCCTAGAGGTGACATACAAGGGTTAAATAAAAACATAGTCCCAACAACATGTTTGCGTTTCTTTTTGAGTTTTAATTTCAAATCCTTAGTTGTAATTGTTTCATCATCTTCATTAATATATAAATACTGCTCAACTAAAAATTCATCATCAAACTTTGTATCAAATCTACCGAAAATTTGCATAAAAATATCCTAAAATTAATTATTTGAAAGTATATCTAAATTTGCATGTTATAATGTGTGCAAATTATTATGTAACCGTGGAGAATCTTATAGAATGGAATTTGGATTTTTATTAAAAAAATTAATAACATTTTTTATTGAGCCACTTGGCTTAATCATAATATTATTTGTATTTGGATTATGGTTTTTATTTGATGGCAAACAAAAATTAGCAAAACAGTTTTTAAGTTTTTCATTTGGTTTTTTACTTCTTTTTTCATATCCTCCATTTTCAAATTACTTAGTAAAAAAACTAGAAAATCAATATTCTAAATATGATTATAAAACTAATGTAAAATATATACATGTACTAGGTAGTGGACATAACACTGATGCATTGCAACCAATAAGTTCAAATTTAGCTAGTAGTGGAACTAAAAGAGTTTTAGAGGGCATCATAATTCATAAAAAAATCCCAAACTCTAAAATAATTTTTACAGGTTATGAGGGGGATACAAATGAAACAAATGCAAAGATGAACTCTATGTTGGCATTAGCTCTTGGTGTAGATGAAAAAAATATGATTTTAAATGGTATCCCAAACGATACAAGAATGGAAGCCGTATATATGAAGAGTATAGTTGGTCATGACCCCTTTGTTTTGGTAACATCAGCAACTCATATGCCAAGGTCTATGTTATTGTTTGAGAGCATGGGGATGAAACCAATTCCTGCGCCTACAGATTTTCGTAAAAATGAAATAATTACATACTTTAAAGCACCAAATATTGGGGCATTAGAAGATTCTAGGATGGCAATTCATGAATTTCTTGGAATACTATGGGCAAAAATAAGAGGTTAGCATGAGCACTCTTTTAAAAGATTTATACAACGATAGATATATTGAAGTTATCTCAAGCGAGATAAAAAATCATTTTGTAGATTTTAAAAAAAAAGAATTTAATAAAGCTGTTTTTGATGATGATTGGTCACAAAAAGAGCTAAAACAACGGATGCGTCATATATCTATGAGTTTAGGTAGGTTTCTTCCAAATAAATATGAAAATGCTGTTTTAATTTTACAAAAAACATTTAAAAATACAGATAAAAAATATAGATTAGAAAATATGATTTTTCAAGATTTTATAGAGGTATATGGGTTAGATAATTTTGAAACATCTATAAAAGCTTTAGAAGTTTTTACAATTGAATCTAGTAGTGAGTTTGCTATAAGAAAGTTTATAATTAAATATCCATGCGCTACAATGAAACAAATGAAAAAATGGGCATTATCTAAAAATGAACATCTAAGAAGATTAGCATCTGAGGGATGCAGACCTAGGCTTCCATGGGCTATAGCTTTAAATGAATTTAAAAAAAATCCAAAAGAAGTTATAGAGATATTAGAACTCTTAAAAGATGATGAGAGTGAATATGTCCGTAAAAGTGTAGCAAATAATATTAACGATATTTCAAAAGATAATCCAAATTTTAGTGTTGAACTGACAAAAAGATGGCTTAATTACTCTAAGAATAGAGACAAACTGCTAAAGCATGGATGTAGGACTCTTTTAAAATCAAGAAACTATGAAGTATTAAAGCTATTTGGATTAGAGCCAGCCTTGCATGTGGAGATAATAAATTTATCTATTGAAAAAAGTGTAAAGCTAGGAGAAGAGTTAGAATTTAGTTTTCAATTGCACTCAGAGCAAAATTTGGGATTACTTAGAATAGAGTATCAGATGGAATTTTTAAGACAAAACAATAGATACTCCAAAAAGATGTTTAAAATTTCAGAATCAAAAATTGATAAAAAAAATAAAAAAATAGTTAAAAAACACTCCTTTAGACCTATCTCAACTCGTAAATATTATACAGGGGAGCAAAGGCTTAGTCTTGTTATAAACGGAGAGATAAAACAAACTTTAGTATTTAATCTTTGCTAGGTAAAGCCCGTTAGCTTTGGCAGGTTTTATTTTATGAATTTTTTTAGATAAAAGTTGCTCTTTTATCTGTGTATCATCTAAACTTAAAAGTGCTCCAACCATAAGGCGAATTTGACTTCTTAAAAATCCATTTGCTTCAAAATATAAAACGAAAAAATCTTTATGTTTGTAAGCATAAGTTTTGTAAATCTCTCGTATAGTTGAGTTTACTTCACTTCCAGTTTTCATAAAGTTTATAAAATTAAATTCACCTTCAAATAGTTTAATATTTTTTTGAATAATTTCAAAATTAATATTTTCATAAAAACTAACTAAGTCATTTTCAAAAGGGTTTGATTTTGATTTTTTTATTATGTATCTATAGACTCTTGATTTAGCTCCATATCTAGCATGAAAATCATTTTGCACTTTTATAATTTTTTTAATATATATGCTTTTAGGGAGCATCTTATTTAAAGTTTCTTTTAGCTTTTTTAAATTATGCCAATACTCTGGTATATCTATATGAAAAGTTTGTCCTGTAGCATGTACACCTTTGTCTGTGCGACCACCAGTCTGTGGATTAGAGTCTATGTTTATTTCTTTAAGTACATTTTGTATTTGATTAAAAATAGTGTTACTAGTTTGTGTTTGAGTTTGTGAGCCCAAATACAGAGCACCGTTGTAAGATATAGTTATACAAACACGCATCTAAAATTTATTTACTATTGTTTTTTTATAAATAATATAGGTTCCAATAAGCCAAATAGTAGATATAAGAGGTATGGCGTAATATCCAAGTGGATCGCGAAGTAATAAAATCAATTCATAATAGGCAATTATACTTAAAAATAGATACAGATATACCCTACCTTTATTGTGTCGAACATGAACAATACCTATACTTGCTGCTAAAAATAGAGTTAGCATTGGAAGTAAACTCATTAAGGTGTTTGTTATAAATACTCTTTTCTTTTTCTTTTTCTTAATATCTGATTGCCAGAACTCTAGTGGAGTTTCGTACTTCCTTAAATCAATTGTCAGCGAATCATTTATAAGCATCATTTCAAAATCAATTTGCGAAAATTTATCTTTATGGTAACTATATCCCTCACCATTAGTAAGCTTCAGACGCAATATGCTTGTTTCATTAATTATTTCAGCTTTTTTTGCGCTTATTAATATTTCGGTATCATCAGCTGTATTTTTTTTGAATAAAAATACATCCTTGAATGTGCCATCAGGGTTATTTGCTCCAATATAGAGTAGCCAATCTCCAAAGCTGTGTCCAAATTCAGAGGCTGAAAGATTAAATTTTGCTTCACTCTTTTTGTGTGCAATAAAATTTTTAGAAAGTGTTTTAGCATGTGGATACAATATGAAAAAATTCATAAACAAGAGTATTGACAACAATAATGCTGGCTTTAAAAGTATTTTTAATATAAAGTTTGGATGGATTCCAAGTGAAAAAAATACAATAATTTCATTGTCATTTGAAAGCTTAAAAAGTGTTAGTGAGACTGCTATAAAAAATGAAAAGGGGAGTGTAAAAAAAAGAACTTCAGGTAGTACAAAAATGTACATTTTGCTCATCTCCCAAAAAGAGAGTTGAATTATGGCTGTAAAAGTTGCTAATTTTATTAAAAAAATTACAGAAGCAATAGCAAATAATGGTAAAAAAATAGATAAAAACAATACAGAAAGATGATTTAAAATATGTTTTTTTAAGATATCCATAATTTAGTAGTTTGCCTCAATATATGCCATTATTGGAGTGTCAAAAAGATAGACCATAAATGTAGCTAAAGCTAAAAATGGTACAAAAGGAACTCTTTGCTCTTCTGTACTTCTATTTTTAAGCGCTAACATAACAGGGAGGGCTAAAATAGCTGATAAAAAGATAGCAACTAGAGTAAGTTGTACCCCAAGTAGTGCACCCATAGTTGCAGCTACCATAATATCGCCTTCACCCATAGCTTCTATATATGGATATGTATTATAATTTTTACTCCATGAAGTTACATTTTTTTTAATTTGTCTGTGTGCTGATGATGTTAGTATATATGAGAGTGAAAATCTAAGTAGTGTAAATCCCCCTGCAAATATTAGAGCATTTACAAAGTTATCAAAAATTCCACTTAGACTCCAAGCACCTAAAATTGCAAATAACATTGCTAAAAGATTGATGCTATCAGGAATCATTTTGTATTTAAAATCTATTATGGAGAGGGCTAAAAGCATTAAAAAACTAAGGGCGATAAAAAAGATAGGCAAACTAAGCCCATATTTACTAGCTAAAGTTAAAAATATAATTGCTGAAATAAACTCAACTACAGGATACTGCATAGATATTTTGGTTTTACAAAATGAGCATTTTCCTCTTAAAAAAAGCCAAGAAAAAAGAGGAATATTGTGCCATGGTTTTAATTTATTTTTACATATTACACAGTGCGATGAGCCAAATACAACACTCTCCCCGATTGGAACCCTAAGAATAACAACATTTAAAAAAGAACCAAAAAGAAGACCAAATATAAAAGCAATACTAAGCTCAATCATTTAAGTCCCCCAAATTTACGCTCAATTTTTGTAAAATCTTTAATAATTTTTTTTAACTCTTTTATGGTAAAATCTGGCCAAAGTGTATTGCAAAAGAAAAATTCCGCATAAGCAGATTGCCAAAGTAGGTAGTTTGATATCCTATGATCGCCACCCGTACGAATAAGCAAATCAACATCATGTTTGCAATCAAGAGCGTTTGATAACATAGCTTCTGTTATATCATCTTCAGATTTACGAATCTTATTAACAGCTCTAAGAATCTCATCTTTTGCTCCATAATTTAATGCAAGAGATTGAACTAAACCATCACAATGTGCAGTTTTTGTTTTAACATCTTTTATTGTTGCTTGTAAAGAGGATGAAAATGCTCTTAAGTCACCTATTGGCTCAAAGCGAATGTTATTTTTTATGTAGGTATTTAACTCTTTTTTTAAGTAACTATTTAAAAGTTTCATCAAAAATTCAACTTCTAATCGTGGTCGTTTCCAATTTTCAGTAGAAAAAGCATAAAGAGTAAGTCTCTGTATATCTTCATGAGCAGCACAATACTGTGTGATCTTACGAACCACTTCAGCACCAGCTTCGTGCCCTTTAACTCTTTTTTTACCTTGCATTTCAGCCCAACGACCATTTCCATCCATAATGATAGCTATGTGTGTAGCACTATTCATATACAAATGTCCAAAATCGCATTAGGGTTCGATTCAAAGATTGGTTCAATATTTGTAGTAGTTGTAATGACTAAATCGTATCCAAGAGAGTCCATATTTGCTTTCAAAAATTGTTTGGTTTTTTCATATCCAACATTTAATTCTATACCAATGTGAGAATCTTCTAGTGATATTAATCCAGATATAGGACCAAGTAACTCTAGTGCTGCATAAAAATCTATAAATGTTTTTTTACTTTTGTTATTATATCTTTTTTTATATTGAAGTATGCAAAATAGACCGTTATAGTTAAAAGGAATTGTCATTGTTTGGTTTTGGAGTGAGAGTAACAAGTTTGAAGTATTTGTAAACTCCTCTTTAGAGCTAGCATTACTTAGTTGTTCTAGTAGTTGAATTTTCACTATATTTTCTGGTTTTGGACTGTTTAATAAAGTTTGCAATTCTCTAATATTGTATTGCAGTGGTGTGTTCTGTAAATTTTTAAGCACTAAAGGTATCTTTATTAAGCTTGAGAGTTGCGGTGTTTCATTTTTAGTTTGTGATACTTGTGTCCAATACCTTGAACCCTCTGTTAGTTGTTTTTGACTTTGTGCTGTTAGTGTTTTGTTGTTTAAAAGTATTGAGTATTTTCCATCCCCTAATGCTTTTAGTACATCAACAGAAGCAAGCTTAATCAAGGCCTTAGCATCTGTTGGATTTGAACTAATTATTTTTACTAACGCATTAAGCTGGGTGATATTCATATGTTTTTTGCATGATAGAGTATATCTAATGCTACATCTAGTTTACTAGCATGAGGGATTGATTCTATTTTATCTGCTTTAATAAATTCAACTTTATTTTTTTCATCTCCAAAACTAGAGCTATCTTTTAAAACATTTAAACATACAGCATCTATCTGCTTTGAATCTATCATCTTTGAAGCATTGTGAATAGCAGAATTTCCATCCATTTCAGCCTTGAACCCAACCGTTGTAATACCTGTCTTATCGATAGAGTCAAGTATATCAATATTTTTCTTTAGTTTTAACTCCCACTGATCACCAAGCATATCTTTTTTAAGTTTACCCTCTTGAGAAAACTCTGGAACATAATCACTTACAGCCGCAGCCATAAAGAGAAATGGTTTTTTTTGAATTAGCTCTATTTGGCTTGAATCCATAAGCGAAGGTTTTGATAATTTTCCTTTTTTTGCAATACGGATAGAATCATTTAAGTACTCCAGCATTTCACAAGAATCTTCAACATCAATTGTATGCATATCTTCAGGTATATTATCTTCAAATCTAGTTGCTATTAGGTTTACATCAGCACCTTTACAATACAACGCAGAAGCTAAAGCAGATGCCATTTTTCCACTTGAATAATTTGAAAGATACCTAACATCATCAATTTTCTCAATTGTACCACCACCAGTAACTATAACACGCCTATTTGACCAAAAGTCATCATTTAAAAGCACTCTAGCGCATTGCCAAAAAATATTCAATGATTCAGCCATAGCACCATCCCCTACAGTTTTACAAGCTAACTCTTTAGTTTGAGTATCTATAATTTTATAATTTGCAATTGCTAAGAGTTTTAAATTTGCCTTTGTTATTGGATTTTCAAGCATGTTTGTATTTGCTGATGGCGCAAGTAGCTTAGCATGTGGGAATGCTAATGCGCATTGCGTTAGCATATTGTCAGCTATACCATTTGCAAGTTTAGCAATTGTGTTAGCAGTAGCAGGTGCAATTACAAACAAATCAGCCCACTCGGTAGTTTTTATATGGTTATGCTCATCAACCCATGATTCATTAAAATCATCAAGCACTTTATTTGAGGACAAAGTTTCAAAAGTCAATGGTGTTACAAATTTTTTAGCTGATTCGCTCATAACAATTTTAACTTCTGCTCCAGCTTTTGTTAAAAATCTAACTAACTCTAGTGATTTGTAAACTGCAATAGAGCCAGTTACCCCTAAAAGTATTTTTTTACCACTTAATAGGTTTGTTGGAATTAGCATATTAAACCCTTTACATTTATTGATTTTGTAACGCTAAGTTGTTGTTTTTTGAACCATTTTGTTGTTTCTAGTTTTGGAAAGACCTCACGAAGAATTTTAAGTGGAGCATCATCCCAAGTGTCATTATTTTCAGATATACTCCAACTTAGTTCATTTATAACATATGAAAAAATTTGATTTATAGTTTTATATGAGTCTTCTAGTTCATTTTTATCACAATTTTTTTCACTTTTTAATATAGTTTTTACAACTTGTTTTCGTAAATCTCTTGTGTATTGTTTTTTTATTACATCTATGATTTTTTGGTGCATTATAAATAACCTTATAAATATTTTATTTATTATACACTATAATCCATTTCATGAAAACATATTTATTGATAATATTTAGTATAATATTTATACCATTACAAGCTATAGACAATGATTATTGGCAAAGACCAAGCCAAATTCCTACGCCAAAAGATAATCCTATTACACCGCAAAAAGTTGAACTTGGTAAATTGCTTTTTTTTGATAAAAGACTCTCAAGAGCAGATGATATCTCATGTGCAACTTGTCATGACCCAAAATATGGCTGGGCTGATGGAGTTGCTCAATCAGTAGGAGACAGAGAACAAAAAGGTAGAAGAAATTCCCCTACAATTATAAATAGCGCATACTTAAGAAGTTTTTTTCATGATTCAAGGGTTACTTCTTTAGAGGAACAAGCACTAATTCCCATAGAAACTGATGTTGAGATGAACATACCACTAGAAGTTCTTATAAAAAAATTAAATGCTATAGATGGATATAAAAAATTATTTTTAGAGGTATTTGGAGATGCTGAAATAAACAAAGAGAATCTTGCAAAAGCTATAGCTACTTTTGAAAGGACTATAGTATCATCACAAACAGATTTTCAGAAATGGAACAATGGTGAAAAAAATGCAATGAATCAAGCTCAAATAGATGGCTTTAATATTTTTAAAGATAGTGGAAAATGTATATCTTGTCATAATAATTTTAATTTTACAAATGAAAGATTTGCAAATATTGGGTTAGGTGATGAAAATGATTTAGGAGTTTATGAGGTTAGTGAAACTAAAAATAAAATTTGGAAGGCTAATTTTAAAACACCAACATTGATAAATATAGAAAAAACAGCACCTTATTTTCATAATGGCTCTGTTAAAACTTTAAAAGAAGCTGTCCATATTTGTGGAAATGGTGGAAAAAAACCTGTAAAGAGCAGATCACCATTTTTTAGAGATAGAAAAGTAAGTAACCAAGAGGTTAATTTGATTGTTGAGTTTTTAAAGGCTTTAACACCACCTGAAATTAAGGTAGAAATTCCTACTGATTTTCCTCAATAAATTTATATTTATAGGTGTAGATGACATTTTAATATATGCTATAATTGCAACTATATAAAATAAGGCTATAGCGTGCAAATCTCATCAATTGATACACAAAAATTCATTCTTAAATTTTTTCCAGAAATAATGATTAAAGGACCCTCTGCAAAACGACAAATGATAGGTCAACTTTATACAAACCTCATTAGCATCTTAGAGCGAATTCATTTAGATATAAAAATAAGAAAGTTTTCTGATAAAATTGAAATTTTAACACCAAAGAGTGTACTTACCGAAGTAAGATTAATGCTCATGCAAACATCAGGAATACATCAAGTTCTTGAAGTTTTACAATTTGATGATATGGATACTATTGATAAGATAAAAGTTAAAGTTGGTGAGATTGTTTCAGATAGTTTAAAAGATAAAACTTTTGTAGTTAGGGCTAAACGCACAGGAAGTCATAGTTTTAAATCTACTGATATAGAACAAATTGTTGGTGGTTATTTGTTAGCACATACAAAAGCAAAAGGGGTTGATCTTCGTAATGCAGAGATAACCATAAAAATGGAGCTTATTGAGAATCAATTAAATATTATTACCACAAAATACAAAGGGTTAAGTGGTTTTCCAATTGGGACACAAGGTGATATTTTATCTTTAATGTCTGGAGGATTTGATTCAACTGTCGCATCTTATTTGACAATAAAAAGAGGGATTAAAACACATTTTGTATTTTTTAATCTTGGTGGTATGGCACATGAGATAGGGGTAAAGCAAGTTGCATTTTACTTATGGTCTAAATTTGGCTCATCACATAGAGTGAAATTTATATCTGTACCTTTTGATGATGTTTTAACCGAAATATTTCGCTCTAGCGCACCAACATATATGGGCGTTATCCTTAAGCGTCTTATGCTCAAAGCATCCCAAATGATAGCTGAGGAACTTGAGATAGATGCACTACTAACAGGTGAAAGTGTTGCACAAGTCTCTTCTCAAACACTTAGAAATCTTGCACTTATTGATAAGGTGAGCGATATGCTTATTTTGCGTCCGCTCTCAACTATGAATAAACCAGAAATTATCTCTATTGCAAACGATATTGGAACGCGTTATTTTGCGGAAAATATGCCAGAATATTGTGGTGTAATTTCACAAAATCCAATTACTCACGGTTCTTTTAAGAGGGTGGAAAAAGAAGCTAAAAAATTCAACTATGATGTGCTAGATAAAGCTGTAAAAGATGCTCAACATATCTTTGTAGATGAAATTATAAATGATGTAAATAATATAGCTCAAATAGAGGTTATAAATGATTTAAATTCAGGTGATTTTACGATTATAGATATACGGACAGAAGAAGATTGTATAAAAACTTCATGCGAGTGTATAAAAATACCATTTCATAAACTAAAAACAGAGTTTGATAAACTTCCTAAAGATAAAGAGTATTTACTTTACTGTGAAAAAGGTATTATGAGCCAACTTCACGCACAATACCTCAGAGATGCTAAAGATAGCAAAAATGTTAGGGTTTATAGACCTATATAGAGTCAAAAAAACGAGTTTTTATCTAAAGTCATTACAGCAGTATTTAAGCTTCCAACGAACTTGATCTCTTTATGGGGTACCATTACACCATTTACAGATTTATATTCTTCATATTTGGTTAAAAATTCTAATTGTTGTGGTCCCATTTGAAGCCTACCTATAGTTTTTTCTATAAGTAAAGTTTTTTTAGAGACTATGTACTCAACTTTCACGCCACTTTTTTCTAACTCAAATATGTATTGCTTAGAGTTTTGCGACACAGTTATGTTGTCTAGTTTACTCTTTAAAACTAGTGGACTATAAAGTCTCATAAGTTGCAATTTCACAGCATTTATCATTGGACCTTTTATTGGTGTAGTTTTACCAGAAAATATCTTTATTGCAGAGTTTTTATTTAACACTCTTATTTCTGTTTTATTAGGATATATTATCTCTGTTCGAAGATAATCTGGCATAATTATCTCTCTTTTATCAAATCCGCTGTTATCAGATGACATAAACTCTATGTTCCATGTTTGTTTGTAGTTCAAGAGTTGTAAAAGCTTCTCTTCGCCACCATAAGTGTCTATCATTTTATTAATTATTAGTTGTTTATCTAACTCTTTTGCATTTGCAACACTAAAGAATAATAGAGCCATTAACAATATTTTTATAATATTTTTCATTTTATTACCTACTTTATTTAAATTTATCTTGGAAACTTAGTTGGAATACTAATATCGAGATCTTTGCCCTCTAAAGTTCTTAAAAAGGCAACTATTTTCTCTATTTCATCTATGTTTAGGTCTCTATCTATTATAAGATGAGACAAGTTTTTTGCATCTGTAAATCTTCCGCCATTTCCACAAATGGCTACAGCTTCATGTAAAGTTTTTACAGAACCATCATGAAAATATGGCCATGTTTTTGTAATATCTCTTAGAGTTGGAGTTTTCATCTCACCCGTTGATGTTTCAACCCCTTTTCTTGTTTTTATCCTTCCTTTGTCTTTGTCACCTAAGCCAAGGTTATGAAAGCTTCCATCTGTAAAGTTAAAACCACTATGACAATCTGTACAGCGTCCTTTATTTCTAAAGAGTTTAAAACCATCTTTTGCATCTTTGTTAACAGCATCTTCATCCCCTTTAACATATCTATCAAAAGGTGATTCAGTAGATAAAACAGTCCTTTCAAAAGAGGCTATCGCTTTTGCTAAAGTCTCTTTTGTTATATCTGATTCTGGATATGCTTCTTTAAATAGTTTTACATAACCATCAATATTTTTAAGTTTTACAATAAGCTTTTTTAGTGGCATATTCATCTCAACTTCAGCTTCTATAGGACCTAAAGCTTGTTCCTCTAAGCTTTTTACCCTTCCATCCCAAAACTGATGTTCTTGATATGCTGTGTTTATAATAGTTGGAGAATTTCTGGGTCCTTTAGCGCCATCATGACCTATAGATTTAGAAAGTGCATCACTCCAACCAAGCTTAGGATCATGACAAGTTGCACAAGATATTTCATTTGAACTTGATAAGCGTTTATCAAAATACAAAAGTTTTCCAAGTTCAATTCTTTTGTCTGATAGTTGATTGTCATATGGAGTAGGGACACTATTTGGTCTCAACCAGTCAGATGCAATAATATCTGCATAAAGCAAATTTGTTGTAAAAAAAGCTAATAATAAAATTTTTGTAATATTCATATTCATATTTATTTATTTATTTTTTTAAAAAACTTATAATAAAAACCTTTTAAAATTCTAAGTTTTTCTCTGTTTATAGCCATAGAACCGCTTTGGACTTTTCCGCTCGTAACTGTAGTTCCAGCAGCTATTATAACATCATCTTCTATAGTTAGAGGGGCTATGAGTTGAGTATCGCTTCCTATAAATACATTTTTTCCTATGATAGTTTTGTATTTTCTTATACCATCATAGTTGCATGTAATAGTCCCAGCACCAATATTTGTTCCCTCATCAATCTGTGCATCACCTATATAGCTTAAGTGACCAGCTTTTACACCTTTTAAAGAACTTTTCTTGATCTCTACAAAGTTTCCTATGTGTGAGTCTTGTATATATGAAGCAGGGCGAATATGTGCCATTGGACCAATATCTGAATTTTTAATAACGCTATCTTGTATAACTGAACCGCTTTTTATGTGTGAATTATCTATTATTGTATCTCCAGTTATACGACATCCATTTTCTAGTTTACATTCACCCTCAAAAGTTACACTCTCTTCAATGTAGATAGAAGAAGGGAGTTGCATTGTAACACCTAGTGCCATCCATTTTTCTTTAATTTTACGCTGCATAATGATTTCACTATCGCTTAAATCTTTTTTAGAGTTTACACCTTTGAAATTTTCTTCATCTACAACCAACGGTTTTATACTTAAAGCATCTTTTTTTGCCATCGATATAATGTCTGTTAAATAGTATTCTTTTTGAGCATTATCATTATTTAAAAGTGGTATATACTTTTTAATTACATCTTTAGAAAATGCATAAACACCAGCATTTACGCTTTGTATTTTTAACTCATCTTCACTTGCATCTTTTTGTTCTACTATATATTGAACTTGCTCATTTTCAATTTTTACACGACCATACCCATCTGGGTTTTGGAGTTTAAAAATTGACATAATAATATCAGCTTGAATTGTTAAAAAATCTTGTAAAGATTTTGCATCTATTAGTGGCATATCTCCATTTAAAATTAAAACTTTTTCATTTTTTGGATCTACATTTTTCATAGCTCCACCAGTACCTGGAAAGTTTTTTACATCTTGAGTGATAAAGTTAATATCATTAAAATAATTATTCATTTGTTCTTGGACTATCTCTTTTTGATGAGCAATAACTACTGATATGTCATTACTAATCTCTAATGAGGCTTTTATTATGTGATAAAGCATTGGCTTTCCACTTATACTGTGTAATACCTTAGCTTTAGAAGATTTCATACGACTACCTTTTCCAGCTGCTAATATAACTATACTAATTTTGTTTTTATTCATTTAAACTTCTTTATTTATTTTGTTTTGTTAATTTTACCATTTTAATAGATATTTTTAAAGTAAAGTGGTATTATAAGATAATTATTTTTCATAGAGGCTTTTAAATGGATTTAGGTACGGTCATTGGTATTGTTTTAGTTATGGCACTTCTTATGGGTGCAATGTCGATGGGTGTTGGAGTTGGTGCATATATTGATATCCCATCAGTTTTAATTGTTGTTGGTGGTAGTATAGGTGCCCTTCTTATCTCGTTTAAGCCAGAACAGATGAAACAATTTGTTAAAGTTTTCATGATAGCTATAAAGCCTCCTACTTTTGATAAATCTGAACTTATCAAAAAACTTGTAGAGTACTCTTCAAAAGCAAGAAAAGATGGTCTTTTATCGTTAGAAAGTGAAGCAAATAATGAAGAAAATAGTTTTTTAAAAAAAGGTCTCTCTATGGCGATTGATGGAAGTGAACCTGATACCATCCGCACTTTATTGGAGATAGAGATGGAACAAACCTCTGATCGCCATAAAGTTAATGCCTCAATGTTTAGTCAATGGGCAGGGCTTGCTGGAGCTATGGGTATGGTTGGTACTCTTATTGGTCTTGTTGCAATGCTTTTAAATATGGCAGACCCATCAGCAATTGGTCCATCGATGGCAGTTGCATTACTTACAACAATGTATGGTGCAATAATCGGAAATGTTTTAGGTACGCCAATAGCTACTATTTTAGGAATTAGAAGTGGTGAAGAAACAATTGTAAAAGAGATTATTCTTACTGGAATTATGTCTATTCAAGCTGGTGATGCTCCAAGAGATTTAGAAGCAAAACTATTAGCTTATTTACCACCAGCACAACGCGATATTAACGAGTAGATATGGCTAAAAAAAAATGTCCTGATTGCGAAAGATGTTTACCTGGGTGGCTAGCTGCTTTTGGAGACCTTATGTCTCTACTTTTGTGTTTTTTCGTTCTTTTATTATCTATGTCAAGTATGGATGCAAAAAAAATATCCGAAGCTATAGGATCACTCTCTGGTGCTATGAGTGTGCTTGAGGGTGGCATTAAGACAGAAATATCAAAAGAGCGAATCCAAGAATCAACACCAATAGATGCAAAAACAGAAACATCTCAACAAGTAAATAAAATATCTCAGGCCTTGATAGATGCTAATGAAATGATAGAAAAAGGACATGGTCCAGCTATATCAATAGAAGAAGCACAGGAGGGTTTTGTCATTGAACTACCAGCAGCTTTACTTTTTAAAGCTGGCAGTGCTGAGATTTATAATGAAGATGCTTTGTTATTTTTAAAACGAATAGCACTTATTATAGATGAGATGCCAAATTCCATTAAAGTAAGCGTTCAAGGACATACAGACAATCTAGGACCAAGTAAAAATTCTCCCTTTAGAGATAATTGGGAACTTTCATCTGCTCGCGGTATATCAGTTTTACAAGAATTATTGATTGATGGAGTTGATCCAAAACGCATAAGTGCTTCTGGATATGCTGAATTTACACCAAAAGCTACAAATGCTACAAAAAATGGTCGCGAAAAAAATCGTAGAGTTGAACTTCATTTTTTTGGTTCTTCATCAGATGATGAATCAAAAATTAAAAAATCTGTTTTAGATGAGGCGGCAACTCAACAATGATTAGACTAATCGTTTTGCTTGCTTTAGTAACTTCATTTCTTGGAGCTGAGACAGTAACTATCCCAACTATGAACTTTGCTTTATCTGCACCAGATGGTCCACAGCAACTTGTAAGTTCATTAAATGTATTAATGCTTTTAACTATTTTGTTTTTAGCTCCATCTTTAGTCTTAGTTATGACAACTTTTACAAGGTTTGTTATAGTTTTTGGATTTTTACGACAAGCTTTAGGCACACAACAAGTCCCACCAACTCAACTATTGGTAATGCTTGCTTTGATACTTACTTTTTTTGTAATGGAACCAATAGGAACCAAAGCATATAATGATGGTATAAAACCATATATAGAAGAAAAAATTGGTTATGAAGAAGCTTTTGATAAAACAGCACTCCCTTTTAAAAATTTTATGATTAGAAACACAAGAGAAAAGGATTTAGCTCTATTTATTAGAATTAGAGGGATGGAAAATCCACAAACTGTTGCGGATGTTCCATTGTCTATAATTATTCCAGCATTCGTTATTAGTGAACTAAAAACTGCTTTTGAGATAGGATTTTTACTCTTTTTACCATTTTTAGTTATAGATATGGTTGTTGCTTCTATATTAATGTCTATGGGTATGATGATGCTTCCTCCCGTTATGATATCCTTACCCTTTAAGATACTTGTTTTTGTCCTCATTGATGGATGGAACCTACTCATTGGCAATTTAATTGCCTCAATAAAATAGAACTATAATGGATTGTAAATACTTTGGCGAATGTGGTGCCTGCGTAGTATATGAAAATGGCTACGATGCACAACTAAATAAAAAACTAGAGATAAATAAAAAGAGATTTTTATCTTTTTTTGATGGTAATATATCAGTTTTTGAATCTCCTCATATTAATTATCGTTCTCGCAGTGAATTTAAGCTTTGGCATATAGGAGATGAAATCCATTATGCTATGAATAATATAGATAAATCTAAAAAAGTAGTTTTAATAGACTCTTGCCCTCAAGTAAATACACATATAAATGCTCTAATGCCTAAATTAATAGAGCTTATTAAAATAAAAGATATAGATTTTAAACTTTTTGGTATTGATTTTTTATCTTCGCAAAGCGGCGAGATTGTAGTTTCATTTCTTTATCACAGAAAACTTGATGATGGATGGCTTAAAAAAGCCAAAGAGATAGCAAGTGAGTTAAACATATATATAATAGGGCGTTCACGAAAGCAAAAACTCATAGTTGGACAAGATTATATAACAGAAAGTTTAGATATACAAAATTCAAAATATAGATTTAACTATGTTGAAAATAGCTTTACCCAACCAAATGCAAAAATTAATGAAAAGATGATATCATGGGTTATGAATTCACTTGAGATTAGTGATGATGATTTACTTGAACTATATTGTGGTGCTGGAAACTTTACAATCCCTTTTGCAACAAAATTTAATAAAGTTTTAGCTACAGAGATATCAAAACCATCAATAAATGCAGCAAAAATTAACATGAAATTAAATAATATAGACAATATTAAATTTGTGCGAATGAGTGTAGAAGAATTTACAGATGCTATTGATGGTGTTCGTGAATTTCGTCGTATGAAAGATGTAGATATAGATATCTATAATTTTAGCACTATCTTTGTTGATCCGCCTCGTAGCGGAATGAATGATGCTACTTGTGAATTTAGTGCTAGATATGATAACATACTATATATATCTTGTAATCCAGAGAGTTTAGTTCGTGATTTAGAGATTATATGTAAATCACATTCTATAGTTGAAATGGCACTTTTTGACCAATTCCCATATACTCATCATGTAGAGATGGGTGTAAAATTAATGAAAAGAGCATAATATGAAACATATCTTAATTTTAGTTTTTTTATTTTCTTTTTTACATACAGATGAAATAAAAAGAATTGAATTAATCGTAAATGATATAACTGAGCTAAGAGAGCAATACAAAACATGTAAAGATGAATTAAATAGTGAAAATAATAATGAATTATTTAACAATAAATTATATAAAACTGAAATTAAAGAACTAAGAAGTCAAATTAAAAAATACAAACAACTACTAAAATCAAAAGATATAGAGATAAAAACTCTTAAAACTAAGAAATTTGATAATTCAAATGAATTTCCAAAATTAATTCTAAAAAAAGAGTATTTAAAGCATAAGGCTGTTGAAACAAAAGCATCTACATATCGCTTAAAAACTAAATCAACTATATATGATGAAATAAATGGCAATCAGATAGATGTTTGGGATGAAGAAGTATCATTTACCGCTAGTGCAAAAGCAATATTAAAAAATGAAAATTCTTGGCTAAAAATAACTGGTTTTTTTATAGATGGAGCTTGGGTGAAAGCACAATCTAAAATGTGGGTTAAAGCTAAATATGCCAAAAAAAGATAATGGTTAAAAAACTTTTAAAAACTGTATTTGGACATGATAATTTTAGAGCTTTTCAAGAAGAAGCTGTTGAGGCTATACTATCAAATAAAGATCTTTTAACTATACTGCCAACAGGTGGTGGAAAATCATTGTGTTATCAGTTGCCATCGTTAGTTAAAGATGGTACTACTGTCGTTATTTCTCCACTTATCGCTCTTATGCATGATCAAGTTAGTGCATTAAAAAACAATGGTATAGAAGCTGAGATGATAAATTCTTCACAAGATTACCAAGAGATTCAAAATATAACTCAAAAACTTGTTTGTGGGGAGATAAAGCTACTATATATTGCTCCTGAGAGATTAAGTGCAAATGGTTTTATAGATTTACTTCATCAAATAAATATTAATTTTTTTGTAATCGATGAAGCTCATTGTGTAAGTGAGTGGGGGCATGAATTTCGCTCAGATTATCGTAATCTATCAAAATTAAAAGAGATATTTCCAAATGTTAATATATCTGCTTTTACCGCAACTGCTACAAAAAAAGTACAAGAAGATATAGTAAATACTCTTAAATTGGACAATCCTATACAGCTTAGGGGTAAGACACTTAGAGACAACCTGTTGATTAACTCCCAAAAAAGAGTATCTAATGGTAGAAATCAACTTTTGAATTTTTTACAAAAACATCAAAAAGAGTGTGGGATAATTTACGCTTTTAGTAGAAAAGATGTAGAAAAAACAGCAAAATTTCTACAAGAAAAAGGGTATAGAGCTGATGCATATCATGCTGGATTATCAAGTGAAGTTCGTAGCGGAGTATATACAGATTTTATATATGAAAACATCGATATTGTTGTAGCTACAATAGCTTTTGGCATGGGGATAGATAAGAGTAATATTCGTTTTGTAGTGCATGTAAGTATGCCTAAAACTATGGAAAATTATTATCAAGAGATAGGTCGTGCAGGGCGTGATGGATTGCCAAGTGAGACATTGCTTTTATATAGTAAATCTGATGAAATTCAAAGAAGAATGTTAATTGATAATCTTCAGAGCAGTGAATATAAAAATTTAATGTATTCAAAACTAAATAAGATGTATAGCTTTGCAAATTCAAATGAGTGCAGACATAAAAAAATAGGAGCTTATTTTGATGATGAGCTTCTAGAGTGTGAAGATTTATGCGATAGTTGTAATAGCCAAGAGCTAGAATCTCAAGATATAAAAACCCAGAGTATGAAATTATTATCTACCATATATAGGTGTGAGCAAAGATTTGGAATTAATCATATAATAGATGTGCTTCGTGGCTCAAAGTCTCAAAAAGTGTATCAATTTAATCACGATAAACTCTCCGTGTATGGGATTGGTGAAGACTTAAGCAAAGATGGTTGGATTGCTGTAAGTGAAAGACTTTTTGAGTTAGAAGCTTTAGATATTGGTGAGTTTAAAGCAACAAAAATAACCCCTATTGGATTAGAGATATTAAAAGGAAAAATTGAAGTGAGTATTGATAAATACAAACTTCAGAGTATTAAAAAAGAGCGTAAAAAAGATGAAATATTAGATGTAAATGATGAAATTTTTGAAAAATTTAGAGAGTTGCGAAGAGAGATTTCAAGTGAGCAAAATGTTCCAGCATATATTGTATTTTCAGATAAAACATTAGTTGATTTTGCAAATAAACTACCACTTACTAAAGATGAAGCGCTTGAAGTAAATGGGGTTGGTGAAGTTAAGTTTGAGCGCTATGGTGAAAGATTTTTGAATCTATGCATAGAGCTTAAAAATTAAATATTTTTCATATTTGGTGGTGTAAAGTGATCTGATTTATATTTTTCAAGCTCATTGTTTTCATCTAATCTATGCATCCATTTTCTAAGCAGTTCTCTATCTTCTTTATACTCCATGTGTGGAATTCCGTGACCGCAACTTGTTTCAACTGCATAAATATTCAATACAAAAAAGTTTCTAACTAAACTCTCTTTTTCTTTAAAGAGTTCTAAATAGTTATAAAATTCACTACTTTTTTCTTCTATAATTTGTGCTTTACAAAAAATTTTTAATATCATTGGTTTTTTTTCATAAGAGTTAAAAACAAGGGTAAACTCACCATCCCCAAGTGCATCTCTATATGTTCTATTTCCACTTCCTGGATAGTTTAAAAAGACTAAGGTATTATCATTAAGAACTCTTATTGTATCATAGCCTTTTGGAGCAAGATTTACCTCTTGACCTGATGAGCTTGCTATGTAAAATATTTTTTGCTCTTTTATAAATCTTATATCATTATCTTTTAGTGTTTTATATTGTTTTCCCATTGAGTATCCTTATTAATAATATATTTATTACATATCTTAGATTCTGAATATCTCGTTATTATAAACAATTATTCTTAAATTAAAAGCTTAAAAGCTGTGTTGCTATATTTAGCTATAATAAAAAAAATTTTAATTAAGTAGTATATGTGAAAAAAATTTTAATAATTAGTAGTGGTGATGCTGGAAAAAACTTTGTAGATAGAGTTATTCAAACATACACCTCTGAAAATATCTATTATGTCATTGAAGCTAAAGCTAAAGAACATGATGATTTTAACTCTGCTCGTTTTAAATTTTATGAGTTTGACACCACAAGTATCTATAAGTTAGCAAATATATTAAAAATGGAATTTCTCCAAGTTATTGTTGTTATGGATGATGAATTAGATGCAAAAGATACATTAAAAAATATTCGTTCTTTAAAGCCTCAAGTTAGAGTAGTATTTTTAGATAAATGGAATTCAGCAGATAAAGACCCCCATACCATATCAATAAATTCTAATGAGCTTATAGCCTCTCGACTTATAGATTCTCTTCCTAATGTACCAGTAATTGCTCAAAATGTAGGGATAGGTGAGGGCGAAATAATGGAAGTATTAGTTCCGTTTGGTAGTTCTTTTGTATATAGGCATATTGGAGTAGTTGAGCAAAAAGATTGGCGCATAGTTGCAATATATAGAAATAGACAGCTTATAATGCCATCAAGAAGACGCATGATACAACCAAATGATTTACTTTTATTAGTAGGACAACCTAGTGTTTTAAAATCTGTATATCGTGCAATAAAGCGTGAATTAGGGCAGTTTCCCGAACCTTTTGGATCAAATTTATATCTTTATATTGATATGGATATAATAAATAATAGCACAATAGGGGAATTAGTTAACAGAGCCGTATATGCGCATAAAAAATTTAAACATGACCTTATTATTAGGGTTGTTAATCCTAGTGATGTTGATATAGTTGAGCATATCAAAAGTTTTAAAAGTGATAATATAATAATTGATATAAAGTTTGACAGTCAAAATCTCCAAGATAGTTTTTTTGAAGATATAAAATCATATAATGTAGGTCTATTAATAGTTTCAAAAGAGATGTTTAATCACACTCCATCTAGAGAAATGTTTTATGAAGCTCATGTTCCTGTGCTTAAAATATCAGATAAATCATTTTCATCTCTAAAAGATGTAGCCCTTATTTTGAGTGAAAATAAAGATTTAGAAAAAATTTCAGCTACAATTTTTGATATTTCGCAACAGATGGGCTTTAACATAAACATCTATAATTATTTAAACGAACATCAAGCCGAAAAAGAAGAGGTAATAGAGCATTATAATAATCTTTCAACTATTTTTTCAAAAAATATAAAAATTATAAAAGAAAATGAAAATCCTATTAAAATTTTACAAAACAAAGACGACTTTATACATATTTTACCATTTACACATAAACTTACTAAAAAATCTATATATTCCATGTTTTCAATGGATAGCGAAATACTTTATTACAAATTAGATGATTATCATCAAATTTTTATACCTATTCAACTGTGATTTAGCCAAATGTTAGTTTAAATTAAGTATTATCTATTAAATAATAAATTTATATTTGGAAAATTAATGCTAGTAAACATTCCCCTTAAAAAAACAATCGATAACTCTTATGACATAATGATAGATACTCTTCCAAGCCTACATTTTAACAAAAAAGTAGCTATAGTTACAAACACAACAGTTTCAAAATTACATCTAAATTATTTAAAAAAACATTTAGATGTTAAAGAGTTGCATGTTATCGTACTTCAAGATGGCGAGCAATATAAAAACCAACAAAGTATAGACAAAATTCTTAATTCTTTGTTTGAAAATCGTTTTAATCGTAAGTCATTGCTGATAGCTTTTGGTGGTGGAGTTATTGGAGATATGACAGGTTTTAGCGCTAGTATATATCAAAGAGGTATTGATTTTATTCAAATTCCAACAACTCTTCTTTCACAAGTTGATGCAAGTGTTGGTGGAAAAACAGGAATGAATAATTCGTATGGAAAAAATTTAATTGGAGCTTTTCATCAACCTCGCGCTGTTTATATAGACTCATATTTTTTAACTACACTCCCATCAAGAGAGTTTAATGCAGGTTTTGCAGAGATACTTAAGATGGCCGTTACATTTAATAAAGATTTTTTTAAGTTTCTACAAAATGCAAATTTAAATGATGAAAGTGTACTTCAAGATGTTATTAAAAAAGCAGTTGCTACAAAAGCAAATGTTGTAGCACTTGATGAAAAAGAGCATGGAATTAGAGCTGCGCTTAATTATGGACATACTTTTGCTCATGTAATAGAAAATGAAACTAAATATAAAAAATATCTTCATGGAGAAGCTGTATCTATTGGTATGGTTATGGCTAATGAACTAGCAGTGCAAATGAACTTGATGAGTAGTGATGAAGCAAAAACTATTAAAGAACTTCTTATAAAGTACGATTTACCAGTTGAGTATGAGATAAAAAATATTCAAAAATTTTACGATGCTTTTTTTCTTGATAAAAAAAGCTCAGATACGCGCATAACTTTTATTATTCCTCATGGTATTGGTGATGTTAAGATTAGCGATGAGTGCTCAAAAGAGTTAGTTGTATCTGTTTTAGAAAAATTTGGAGCTAGATGATGCATAGATATTTTTATAAAATATTTTTATTATTAATATTTATATCTTCAACCCTTTTTGCGGAAGCAAAAGTAGTTACAGAAAAGTAGCTACAGATAAAGTAGCTACAGATAAAGAAATTATAGCTCAAGAGCTTGAGGAAGAAAAAAATATAAAAATTTCACAATATTTAAATCAACTCGAAAATATTGAAGATAAAATATTAGATGAAAAAATTTGGACAAAAAGTTATGCTACATATTTAACATCTCTTGATGTTAGAGAAAATTTAAAAAAGATAAAAAAAAGAATAAAATATCTCAAAAAAAACCAATGGAAAGCAGGCTTTAGAGAGGAGCTAGATTCACTGTTGGCACAAGAAGAGATATTAAAATCTCAATCAAAACAACTCGAAGAGAGCTATTCTGTTCCTTTTTCAGAGATAATCACCCCACCGAGCATTGAAAAACAGCCTGAGGTAACTAATCCATTTAATATTTTTACTGGAATATCTTATATAAAAAAGATAAATGCTGATTTTAATGGCTATATGAAGCATAAAAGAGAGCTAACAAAATTAATCACTTTACTTAAAAAAGAAGATATTATCTATGATGAAATTAAAAAAATAGATAGTGAAACAGATGTACTTTTTGGGCAAAAAATAAAACAAAAACTTGAAAGGTTTGAAAATGCTTTAAGCACTATGGATGCAGCTACTAATGTTTATAAAAAAAGAATTGAAGCAATTGAAGTAAATGTAAACAAAAAGATTGAAGCTCAAATATATGAACTAATGTTTATTGGTATATTGGTAGCTATTGTATTTTTCTTATTTTTTCTACTAAAACTAGCTGTAAAAAAATATTTTACAGATAATGAACGCTACTACATGGCTAATAAAGCTATAAATTTTAGTAATTATTTTTTAATTATTGTAATTATACTTTTTAACTATATTGAAAATGTTAGTTATTTTGTAACTATTTTAGGTTTTGCATCCGCTGGTATTGCTATTGCCATGAAAGATTGGTTTATGAGCATTTTAGGATGGTTGGTAATTGTTTTTGGAGGTAGCATACATGTTGGAGATAGAATTCGTGTAGATATGGATGGTAAAGAATTTGTGGGTGATGTCATGGATATATCATCACTTCGTATGACCATACTTGAAGATGTTACACTAACTTCCATAATGTATAATAGAAGAGCGGGAAGAATAATTTTTATACCAAATAACTTCATTTTTACAAAAATGATAGCAAATTATACGCACTCTACTTTAAAAACTGTATGGGATGGTATTAATATTACTGTTACCTTTGATTCAAACCATAAAAAAGCTATGCATATAGCCAAGGAGATAACAAGAAAATATTCTAAAGGTTATACAGATATTACAAGAAAACAACTAAATAAATTAAGAAGCGAGTATAGCCTTAAAAATACAAATGTTGAACCAAGAATTTTTTCTTTCATAGAGACATACGGTGTCTCTATTGATTCTTGGTATTTAACAAATGCTTATGCTACATTAACTCTAAGAAGTACTATTTCTGTAGAGATTGTAGAAGCTTTCAATAAAGAAGATGACATTACAATTGCATTTCCAACTCAAGATTTATATATTAAAAGAGAAAAAAAAACACCACCTTTTGATCTTGGTGAGATCGCTTAATGAGAGGATTTTTTATGAACTTTGTTTGCAAAAAAAGGAAATAATATGAAACCAAAAGTATATTTTAAAACTTTTGGTTGTAGGACTAATCTCTATGATTCTCAAGCTATGATTGGTGCCCTTAAAGACTATGCGGTAACCCTAAACGAAGATGAAGCTGATGTAGTAGTTTTAAATTCTTGTACTGTAACTAATGGCGCTGATACACATGTCCGTTCATACATATCTAAATTAGAAAAAAAATCTAATGCAAAGCTGTTTTTAACTGGATGTGGCGCACATACAAAGGGTGATTCATTGCTAAAAGAGGGTAGGGTTCATGGAGTATTTGGACAAAGTGAGAAGTTGAAAATAAATACACTTCTCTCAAAAGAAAATTCATTTTATGAGCTTGGTGATTTAAACTATGTTGATGAATCTATAGTTGATAATTTTGTAGGAAAAAGTAGGGCATTTATAAAAATTCAAGAGGGCTGTGACTTTAGGTGTTCTTATTGTATTATACCTTTTGTGCGTGGAGATGCTAGAAGTATAAATGAAGATAAAATAATAGAACAAATTACTAGACTTGCTCTAAATGGATTTGGAGAGTTTGTTTTAAGCGGTACTAATGTTGGAAGTTATGGCAAAGACACAAAAAGTTCTATAGCTAAACTTACGAAAAAAATATCTCAAATTAGAGGTGTTCGTAGGATTCGCCTTGGAAGCATAGAACCTATTCAGGTAACAGATGAATTTAAAGAGATTTTAGATGAACCTTGGCTTGAAAAACATCTACATATTGCACTACAACACACTTCACCAACAATGTTAAAACTAATGAACAGACGAAATATGTATAATCAAGATAGGGAACTTTTTGAGTTTTTATCAGATAAAGGTTTTGCAATTGGTACTGATTTTATAACTGGACACCCAGGGGAGAGTGAAAGTATTTGGGATGAAGCAGTTAAGAATATATACCAGCTTCCACTAACCCATCTGCACGCTTTTACTTACTCTAAAAGGGATAATACACCATCATCTACAATGAAGCCTCAAATTAATGCTAAACTAGCTAAAACTAGACTTCATGAGATTGAAAATATTATAGATGAAAAAAATTATAATTTTAGAAAAAATCTTAACCTGCCTCTTGAAACATTAATAGAAAACAAAATAGAAAAAAATCTTTATCAAGGTTTTGATCAGTATTTTAATAAAATAATTATAAAATCAGATGAAAATTTGGTTGGAAACTGGGTTGATATATCAAACTATAAAATTCAAAAAGGAAATAATTATGCCCAACTTTAAAACAAATAAAATGGCTCTTTATGTTTCAGCATTTTTTGTAGTAATACTTGTATTATTTGCAATATTTCGTGACAATTCAGACAGCATAACACTTTCTCAGGCAAAAAAAATGCTTAACGACAAAAGTGTTAAAAATGTTGTGGTTACGAAAGAATACGCATATCTTAAAACACAACATGCAGTTTTCAAACTCCCCATGTCACAAGTAAATCCAGTAATGTTTAAAAATTATAAAGTTGAAGTTGGAAGTGAATCAAATATAATATTTTATATTTTTATAATTGTACTAATTATTGGGATCGGTTCACTTATAGTTAGGCTAATTTTAAAAAATATAAATCCAAAAATTGCCAGTCAAAAACACTCAATAATGCCAAGCGATGTATCAGTTGTACAATCAATAAAAAGTGATGTAAAATTTGATGATATTGGTGGAATTAGTGATGTTAAAATTGAACTTGAAGAGATAATAGATTTTATAAAAAAACCAACTAAATACAAAAGTTTTGGTGCCCGTATGCCTCGTGGCGTTTTACTCATTGGACCCCCTGGAGTTGGGAAAACCATGATAGCAAAAGCAGTTGCAAGTGAAGCAAATGTTCCATTTTTTTATCAAAGTGGCGCATCTTTTGTGCAAATATATGTAGGTATGGGCGCGAAACGAGTGCATGAACTTTTTAATGCAGCTAAAAAAAATGCCCCCTCTATTATATTTATCGATGAGATAGATGCTGTTGGAAAAAAGAGAGATGGGCAAAGAAACGATGAAAGAGAGGCTACTCTTAATCAACTTTTAACAGAAATGGATGGCTTTGAGGCATCTAGTGGTGTAATAGTGATAGCAGCAACAAATAAAATAGATGTTCTCGATGAAGCACTTTTGCGTTCTGGAAGATTTGACAGACGCGTGTTTGTAGAATTGCCTACAAAAATTGAAAGAGCTTCTATTTTATCAAAATACCTAGATAAAGTCCCACATGATTTAGATATATCAAAAGTTGCAAATATGACAGTAAGTTTTAATGGAGCGTCATTAGCTGCACTTGTTAATGAAGCAGCCCTGCTTTGTATTCGACATAACGATATTCAAATAACTATTGAGCATATATATATGGTAAAAGATAAAGTCATGTTTGGAAAGAAAAAACTTCAAATATTAAGTGACAAACAAAAACAATATAGGGTAACTTACCAAGCAGCAAAAGCAATAACAGCGACATTTTATAATATTCCATTTGAAAAATTATTGTTAAGTAATGAAAAATTAACACCAGAAACAAATGAACCGTTTATAAAACATGAGCTTGAAAATAGGGTAAAAATGCTTCTCTCTGGTATGGTAGCATGTGGGATTAAGTATGGGGAGCATTCTAGTGATGCTAAAATAGATTTAGATCAAGCAAAAGAGCTTGTTTTTAAAATGGTAAATGAGTATGGAATGTCATCTTCTTTAATTAATAATAGTGATGAACAAGAGATTATGATGCGTAAACTTTATACTGATACTGGAGCGTTTCTAGAGTCAGTCAATGCAATTATAGATAATGTAGAAAAAGATTTATATGAAAATGAAAGTATTACTAAAAAAAGTGTTAAAGCGTATTTAGATGAAATATTTTAGTGGTTTTTCAATGACAAATGAATCTTATTTGTTTGATAAATATATTAAAACCAGTCCATATTCAGTATGTGGATTTAGTTATGGGGCTATAAAAGCTTTTAATTATGCAAAAGAGCAATTAAAACATGGCAATAGGGTAGACACATTACAACTATTTTCACCAGCTTTTTTTCAAACAAAAGATACTAAATTTAAAAGATTACAAGTAATGTCTTATAAAAAAAACAAAATTTTATATCTACAAAATTTTATGAATTCTTGCTTTTGTCCATATGCTAAAAAGATAGTTGAACATAGAAATACTACCATTGATGAACTAGAGAAGTTGTTAAATTATAATTGGGATATGTCCGAATTAATAAAGATAAAAAACATGGGCGTTAATATAGAAGTTTATTTAGCTCAAAATGACAATATCATTGATATAGATGGCGCAAGAGAGTTTTTTTTAGAGATAAGTACTGTTACATATATAAAAAATGCAAATCATTTTTTACAGACCACTTAAAGCTATAAAAAGAAGTTTTTGAGAAACAAATTATATAAGGAATAAAATGATAGAAATAAAAATAGGTGTAATAACAGCAAGTGATAGAGCAAGTAAGGGTATTTATGAAGATATAAGTGGGGTAGCAATTCAAGATACAATGAAAGATTATTTAAAAAGTGAATTTGAGATAGTTTATAGATGCATACCCGATGAACAAGATATACTTGAAGCAACAATGAAAGAGCTCTGTGATGAAGTTGGATGTTGCTTGGTTGTTACAACTGGTGGGACAGGTCCAGCTCTTCGTGATGTTACACCTGAAGCTACCCAAAATGTATGTGAAAAAATGATGCCAGGTTTTGGCGAGTTAATGCGTCAAGTAAGTCTTCAGTATGTTGCTACTGCAATTTTATCTCGTCAAAGTGCTGGAATAAGAGGAAAATCTTTAATAATTAATCTTCCAGGAAAGCCAAAATCTATAAGAGAATGCTTAGATGCAGTTTTTCCAGCAGTTGGATATTGTATCGATTTAATAGGTGGTCCATATATTGAAACAAACGAAGATGTTATTAAAACATTTAGACCAAAATCAAAATAGAATATTATTTTAAATAATAACAAGCTTTAAATGATAAAATACATAAATATAAAATCACTAGGGAAAAAAATGAACAATAAATTAAATATAGAATTATTTAAATTCAATTTTGAAACTGATTATCTTCCATATTGCAAACATTACGAAATTCAGTATAATGATACGCATAGTATAAATGATATATTGGAAAATATAGATTCAATTGAGAGCTTAGAGTATGAAAAAAACTGCAATCTTAGAATAAATAAACAGTTCATAAATTCATCTAAGTTGGTAGTAGATGTTGTAAAAAAGCTTGGTAATAATCTTAAATTTGAGTCTATTTGTGAGTATCGTGCAAAAGCTGATTTAAAAATTATAAATACAGACCTTGTTGATAAAATTAAACTTTTTTCTCCATTTTTAAATAAAGAAGAGATAGATAGTTATATAGATATATATGAACTTCAATATTATGCTTCTAATACTATTAACTATAATAAAGATTATATTGGTGATCATCTGCTTCTAATAGCGTACGATATTATTAAAAATAAGCCTTATTATACTAATGACGTATTAGATATATTAGCTCATAAGGAAGATGGAATACATCAATACACATCATCAAAAAATCGTATTTTTGATTATGATTCATCTATTGAAAACAAGGTTGAATTTTTATTTAATTTAGTTTTAGAGCATACAAAACCGGCCTTAGCAAAAAATATATTTTTTAGTGCTTTATGTAAGCACCCTACGACCTCTTTAGTTAAACAAAATAATATAGACAAACTAGAAGTAGGACAAATTAAGCAGTATTTTAATAATTTCAACATAGCATATTATGATGGTTTAGAATCTTCACAACTAAAAAATATTATTTTAGATTCTAAAGCACAACTAGTAGAGATTGATATGCGTAATGAAGACTTGCCTGCAATTGGGTTTGAGCAAAGCAAAAAAGTTTTATATAGAATATGTGGCGATATATTGCTACAAGCAAAAGATAATAATGCTGATTTTTTAGTAATTCAAGATGAAAATTTATTAAAGATCTTCGATAAAGAGCAGAAAAAAATCTCAAAGATTATTGGCAGAGAGATTGATTTAGTTGTTATCTCACAAAATCAATTTATACAGATGCTCGGCGGGCAAAAAGATAAAGATGCCTTAGGTTTTAATAACCATACAATAAAAGTTGAGTTTTTAGAATCAGCTTAGATAAAATTAACTTTAACAAGATGATGCTTTAATCCTAGCTCATCTTGAGGACAACCAAGCGCTAAGCCCAACATTTGTTGCATATGAAGAACAGGAAGTGAAACCTCTCTTCCTATAGCATCAGATGAATGTTTAGTTTGTGTATCAAGCTTTAAATGGCATAATGGACATGGTGTAACCATCCAATCAGCATTACCGTCCATTGCACCTGCAATAGCATTTCCAGTTAAAATGGAAGCTGTTTTGGGAGCTTGTAGCTCTACATGAAAACCACAACATTTATTTTTTTCTTCATAATCAACAGCAGTACCACCACAAGCAATGATTAGATTATCAAGAGAAGTGGGTCTGTACGAGTTCTCTGGAGTCTTATGAGATTCATTTTGAAGTTCTGAGGGTCTTATGTTATGACAACCATAAAAAGGTGCAATATTAAACTGACTAAGAGGGACTTTAACCATACTTGCAATTTTTTCAAGACCAATATCATCAATAATTGCATAAAGAAAATGTATAATATTAGATGTACCTTTGTACTCTAAACCAACTTCTTTAAGCTTTTCATTTATTTTATTTTTTAAATCTGCATCATTATCTAAGCGGTGTTTAGTCATAGCAGTATTTAGTTGACATGTATTACAGATAGTAACCATAGTAAGCCCATGTTTTTCAGCATAAGCGATGTTTCTAGCATTTAATACTAACGATAAAAAATCATCATAATCTTGTAGATGTGAAGCTCCGCAACATGATGCTTCTTCTAGCTCTACTAATTCAATATTTAATTTTTTTGCAACAGCATAGGTTGATGCTAACTGCTCAGGAGTACTTTGTTTTGCCGTACACCCTGTAAAAAGTGCATATCTTAATTTTTCCATATTTATATCTCCTTTTGCTAAAACTTTGCTGTAGATGAAGATTTAACTAATTTTTTAATCTCATCAAGATTTTTAGATTTTACAATTGCCCACGGTGGAACAATCTTACCTTTACTAAACATTCGAAGTGCTACAGGGACATGCTTAACGATAGAGAGTCCTTCAGAGTAAAGAACTAGTCCGCCCTCATCAAGTACACCATTTTTAGCAATTGAACGCTTAAACCCTACAGCATGGCGAGTAGCTACATTTGAAGTTGCAACACCTTCTTTAAATAGCATTTGGTGTAGTTTAGTGATTTTATCAATTGGATTAATCTCTTTTGGACAAACTTCAGCACATTCAAAACATTTAACACAATCCCAAACACCTTGCTTTTGAGAATGTAAGTTTTCAAGCCTACTTTTACCAGCTTCGTCACGAACATCGGCTTCAAAACGATAAGCTGCAGCAAATGCTGCTGGACCAAAAAAATCATCATTTATCTCAACAACAGGACAAGCATAGTGACACGAACCACACTGAATACAAAGATCAGCTTCAAGTAGTTTTTCAGCGTCATGAGGTAGTATTAAGTGTTCAGCTTTAGGATTTTCTTCAATATCTGAAACTAAATATGGCTCAACATTATTGTGTTTTTCCCAGAAATCAGCTTTGTCAATAATCATATCTTTAACTGCTCTATTAATACTTAATGGCTCAAATGTCAGTTGTGTTCCAAAAATATCAATCATATCATTCATGCGCTCTTTACAAGCAAGAGTTGAACGACCATTAACTTTGATAGCACAGGCACCGCAGATTCCATGGCGACAACTACGACGGTATGAAAAACTGCCATCTATATCCCATTTAATTCTATTTAATATATCTAGTACAACCTCTTCTGAAGTAACTTCCATGGTGTAGTTGTCGTAGTATGGAAGGTAATCTACATCTGAATTAAAACGAAATACTTTAAAATTTACTGTTTGTGTAGTAATTGAATTTGTATCCATCATTTTCCTTTAGTAAGTTCTAGCTTTAAGTTCATGTTTGCCAAGTATAACATCCATGTAATTAAGTGAAATTTCACCATTTTTATCCATATAAGCCATAGTATGCTTTAAGAAATTTTCATCATCACGAGTATTGAAATCTTCTCTAAAATGTGCACCACGACTTTCATTTCTTGCTACAGCACTCTCAACTATAAATGCAGAGTAATCAAGCATATGACCAAACTCGATAGCTTCTTGAAGCTCAGTATTAAATATTTTTGATTTATCTTTAATGCGAACATCTTGATACCTTGTACGAAGTTCTTTTACTTTAGCAACAGCAATATCAAGAGTCTCTTTTGTTCTAAACGCACCAGCATTAGCTGTCATGCATTGCTGAAGTTCTTCACGAAGATTAGCAATAATTTCATCGCCATTATTACTTAAAATCCAATCAAGCTCTGCTAAAGCTGTTTTAGCATCATCTTCACATGCTACTCTAAGTTCAATATCATCAATCTCTTCAACCATTGTTTTACCAACATAACGACCAAATAGCAATGCTTCAAGTACAGAGTTTGCACCAAGACGGTTAGC
Organism: Sulfurimonas sp.; assembly: GCA_021648405.1. Taxonomy (GTDB): domain Bacteria; phylum Campylobacterota; class Campylobacteria; order Campylobacterales; family Sulfurimonadaceae; genus Sulfurimonas. The sequence continues at coordinate 34,329 of JAKISX010000011.1, forward strand.
CCCATGAACCGACACGCATGAACACTCTCCAGCTGCATAAAAGCCTTCTATAAATTCATTATTGTTTTTGCGAACATTTCCTGCAATATTTACGGGAATACCACCCATAGAATAGTGAGCAGTTGCAGAGATAAGGATAGGCTCTTTAATCATATCAAGACCTAAAAAGGTGATAGCTAAATCACGAAGCTCAGGTAGTCTTTGCATAATTAAATCACGACCAAGGTGAGTTAAGTCAATAAAAACAGCATCTTTTCTTGGTCCAACACCGCGACCCTCTCTGATTTCATTAAGGATAGCACGAGATACAACATCACGAGACGCAAGTTCCATAGCATTTGGAGCATATTTAGTCATAAATCTATCGCCATCAGAGTTAATAAGGCGACCACCTTCTCCGCGAGCAGCTTCAGAGATTAAAACACCATTTCCAGAAAGACCAGATGGATGAAATTGAACAAATTCCATATCTTCTAAAGGGAGACCATGACGAGCAACAATAGATAAGCCATCCCCAGTATTTGCATGAGCATTAGAGTTGATTTTGAAGCAACGAGCATACCCACCAGTTGCAAACATTACTGATTTTGCATTAAAAATAGCTACTTTCATATCACGAATGTTAAATGCTATAACACCTGAAGCTTTTGCATCTTTGTATATAAGATCAGCAACATACCATTCATCCCAAAACTTAACACCTGTGCGTAAAGCTTGTTCATAAATAGTTTGAAGAAGAGTTAAACCTGTTCTATCTTTTGCAAAACATGCACGAGGAGATGATTGCCCCCCAAAAGGTCTTTGAGCTATTTTTCCATCTGGAGTACGGCTAAATGCTGCACCCATTCTTTCAGCCCAACGAATTGTCTCTGGTGCGTTTTTACATAAGAACTCTACTGCATCTTGGTCAGCTAAGTAATCAGAGCCTTTTACAGTGTCAAATTCGTGTAATTCAACACTATCTTCATCACTAAATGCTGCATTTACTCCACCTTGAGCTGCGCCAGAATGACTTCTTAGTGGGTGTAGTTTTGTTATAACAGCAACTTTTTTGCCTACATTTTGTAACTCTCTTGCTGCTGCACATCCAGCTAAGCCTGCACCAACAATAATTGCATCGTAAGTATAAATTGGAATACTCATTCGCTTTCCTTATTTAAAGTTATTTAATAATATAAATTTGATTTTAGCGTGTTTTTACTTGTATTTGGTTAAAGAAAAGGATTGTTTGATAATGTGCAAGCATGATTAAATTTAAACATTTATCATATCTCTTTTTTGATAAATTTTATTTTTATCATGCTTTTTTGCATATTCCAAAATAATTTTAGCATCATCTATAGAGTTACTTAGCGTAACACTGTTTGGTTTAATAATAAAAGCACCACTTACCGTTAATTGTATTTCTTTATTAGCTTGTCCTGTAAATTTCAATTCAGATATGCTTTGCCTTATCGCATCAATCTCTTTAAAAGCTTGTTCTTTTGTTTGTCTTGATAGAATTATTGTAAATTGATTATAATCGCTTCTAGAGATTACATCTGTAACTTGTTCGAATAATGAGATAGTATATGCTATTTTTTTAAGCATATTTTGTGTTAATTCTTGAGGAAAGGCTCTATCTGTTTTTGAAAAATTATCTACCTTTAATATTGTAATAGCAGTAAAATTATCTTTTTTAATATCTTTTTTCTCTGAATAAGAACTCTCCAGTCCTTTGTTGTTGTTTATTCCAGTAATTGGATCAATATTTGTTGGATCAGTTTTAGAAACTGCTCTTTTATTTAATCTTAAAAATATAGCATCAGCTTCTATAGTGTGTAATTCATGATTCGCACTACTGTTTTTTGGAGAATATAAGAAAGTTATATCTTTGTAAATTTTTCTTAAACGCCTTTGGAACCAAAAAGTAAAAATAAATACAATAACAAAAGTAAATATTGCTAACATTTGTAATAACTGAAATTTTTTATTATCATACTCAATATTTTTAAATATCATAGATGAAATGTGATTATTTAAGTTCTTAAACGAGTCTTTTAGTGATTCATGTGACTCTTTTTGTGTTTCTTCTAGTGATTTATAGTATTGATTAGCTTGCGTATTAAATGTTCTAGTTAGTGCGGTTAATTTTTCAATTTGAGTATGATACTCTTTGGAGTTACCAAGAATATAGTTTCCAATTATGTCATATTCATATAAATTATGTAATTTTTCAATTTGATGGCGAAGCTCAGTGCTTTTTCCATTAAAATGTATTAGTGCTAATTCTAAGTCTTTTTTATCAAGTTCATAAAGTGATAAAGCAATTGCTTTATGAGTATTTAATATATCAATTTTTTTAAATGAATTATTTTGCTCAAATGTAAATAAAACCGATATTGTTGCGACAATTAAAGCAAATGTCATGAACGAACTGATATTTTTAAATATATTTTTTATGGATGATTTCATTTTAGTTTTCCTGTTTTTAATGTTATAATTTAGCATGATTATAGCATATTTATATCGACTATGATTAATATATATTTAAAAGAAATAGATTTGAACTTAGAAAATTACTTTATCTCGCAATTTAATAATAATAAAATAGGTGATGATGGCGCTTTAATAGACAAATTTGTATATTCTAAAGATGCATTTTTTGAAAATGTTCATTTTAAAA
>JAKISX010000012.1 GCA_021648405.1 Sulfurimonas sp.
TGCTCAAAAATTCTAAAAGATTAACTTCACTTACATTTTTATAATATATTTCAATTAATGATTTATAAAACTCATCTCCCACTCTATCAAGTCGCGCCTTGTTTTCTTTTGAGTCTTGTTCTATCTCTTTAGATGTAGCATTTAATTTTTCATACAACTTTGTTTGATTAAATGGTTCACCCATCGCAAAATTAAAATTTGATTTTTTATCAAAAGCTCTAAGCAAAGTTGCAAATTTTTCATCTGGCAATATAACTGCAATATTTTGAGCCTCGTAGCCTTTTTTTATATATTCATATATTTTTTGCTTTACAAAAGCAACTTGAAGCAGTTGTTCACTAAAAGAAAAACATGATATATTTGAATTTTGTATAATTATTTCTTTTTTTATTATCTCATTTTTATTTAATGATATTAGATATTTATAATCTTGTTCTAGCTCAATCCCTAAATCCAAAAATTTGCTTTGCATCTTAATGTTAAATCTGCTGGTTTTAAATACAATATTTATTTCGCAATACTCTCTACACTTCATTAAAAGTTCAAATTCAAAATTTGTTAGATGACCATCTACATATATCTCTATATTCTTATGTTCTTTTGCATAAGATAAATTAAACTCGTACAACTTAGGTAAAAATATTTTATCTAGTATTTTTTGCTTTAAACATAGTTTTTCATACCTTTTATACAACTCTTGCAGTATCTCTATATGCTCCTCAAACTCCGCATATATATCGTTAGTTGCTAAGTTATCTATCTCATATTTTTCATTGGCTAACTCTTCAAAAAATTTAAAAATATATGAACTATTTTTTGTAAATGTAAAAAAGTTTCTTTGTATTTGTAAACTCTCAAATGATTTAAACTCTGATGCTTTTAAAAGAAGTAATATACGTGAATCATCATCTATTGGTTTAAAATCTTTAACTACACACAACTTTGAGATAAACTCACCCATTGTTATATAATTTGGTAAAAAAAGTGTTTGCTTGTCTATCTTAAATAATTCATGACGAATAGCGCGGCTAGAGGGCAAGATAATTGTAGTTTCATTCATAAAGATATTATAACATTTTGGTGTATAATTGCATTTATGATATATGATTTTTTAATTATTGGTGCTGGTGTAGCTGGCTGCAACTGTGCTTATGCTCTAAATAAAGCAGGTAAAAGTGTTGCGATAATAGATAAAGAGGGAGTTGCAAAAGGTGGCAGTGGTGCTGCTGGTGCATTTCTTTCACCACTTGCAGGTAAAAAAAATTCATACAATTCACTTGTCAATAATGCATTAAAGTATTCCATAGATTTTTATGAAAAACTACTCCCTAATTATGTTACTAAAAAAGGTGTATTAAGAATCCAAAATGATAATTTTGATGAAACTAAACTCAAAGACAATGAGATAAAATTTGAATATAAAAAATTCAATGATATTGAGGGTTATTTTTACAAAGATGCTGCTATCATAAATCCATCTGAGATATGCAATAAGCTAATAGAGGACTGCGATTTTTATCTTTTAGATGCACAAGAGTTGATTTTTATAAATAATATCTATCATATTAAAGACTTAAGAGCAAAAAACATCATATTAACCCAAGGTGTAAGCACTCCAATAATAAGCTATCCTTATGTGAAAATATCTCCTATTTTTGGAGTTAAAATAGATGTTAAAACTTCATCAATTATACCTTTTAATATCCATAAATCAATCTCGGTATCAACAAATAAAAAAGATGGCACAGTTGCTATTGGGGCAACTAGCATAAATCATGTTCTTGAGGGAATTGAATGTACTACAACTTGTGATAAATGTATGTTTCTTGTAAATAATGACCAAGAGGATGTCAAATCACTTTTAAATCAAGCAAATCAATTGATAGATTTAAAAGATTTAGAAGTTGTTAAGATTTATAAAGGTGCAAGAGCTACTATTAAAAGTTATTTTCCTGTAGTTGGTAAAATAATTAACTATGAAAACTCTATAAAAAAATATCCCTCTATTAAAAATGGGGCAAAAATATCAAGTGATTTGCTGGAGTATTACCCCAATGTTTATACACTAAATGCTTTAGGATCAAGAGGGTTTGTTTTTGGGCCATATTTGGCAAAAATTTTAAAAGATAATATTTTAAATGATGCAAAAATACCTAAAGAGATTTCGTTAGAAAAACTTTTTTATAAGATGGCAAGAAGTAGAAAAATTTAATACTCGTAAACTTCATCTACCCTTGTATCTACTTTTACATTATAGTATCTTTCTTTGTCTCCAATTTTAACATTAGCCATTATGTTCCACCTACCCTCAAGAGGAAGCTCAATAGCGTTAAAACTATACACACCATTATCAAAATTTGGATTTAGCAATTCTTGATTATACTTATGTTTGTTTGGACGCGTTACTATAACTTTAATAACTGCATTATTTATTTTTTCGCCGTATAGGTCTGTTATTTCGTATTTTATTACTGTATTTTCAGTATTTAAACCATCTGCAATATAATTTATTTTGTAATTTTTATCAAAATCAATTTTAGCTTTGATTATATCGTTTGCAGCAGCATCTGCGTCATGATAATACATCATATTTTTATCGCTATTCTCAACTGGGAGCTTGCTTGATACTATTATTGTAACAATACACGCACTAAATATAAATACTATTGATAAACTAATTGCATATGGCCAAATCTTACCACTTTTAAAAAATTCTTTCATTTATTTTGCCTTGCATAAAATATTCTTCTTTTTATATACATATAGATAGCAATTAAAATTATTCCATAAAATACTAACTTAACAACAAATATAGAATTTTGATTTGCATTTCCAATTGCATTTTCTAAAACTATATCTTTGGATTCAGCAATTTGTTCTGCTATATCAGCATAACCGTTAAACATAGAAGCACTATATTTGCCTATGTGGGCACCATCTTTTGTTTTTTGAGCAAGTAAAGGTAAAATAGTCCCTCCGCTACTCATGTCACTAAAGTCCATGTTTAGAAGTGCTACAATGAATGCTTGAACAGGTGATGATATAGGACTTAAAACTTGTTGTTTGTCAAAATACTTATATAGAGATGGAGGGTTTGCTAAAATATCAACTTTTGCATCCATCTCTGAAAAAGTTAATAAAATTGTAGGTTCGCTAAAATTTTTTATTAGTTCTTTTTCATACTTAGCTATGCTTTGTCCAGCTGGTAACTCTTTTAACATTATAAGCCTTAAAGATATTCCAGTTTTTGCATATAGCTCTGATCCAAGCTTATCAATCTCTGCGGTAAACTTAGGATTGAAAACTACTTCATCTTTATATAAAAATTGTGCGCTTAGTGTTGTTTGTAAAAATATCATAAGAATGAGGGCGCTAAGCCCTCTAAGTAAAAAATTCAAAAAAATCTAACCTATGTATAGATGATTTGGTGTAAGAACTACATAAGCTGTGTAGATAGCAGTGATTATTAACCCAAGTGTAATTAATTTATCCATCATATACTCCCTTACTTAACATCAACGATATGATCAGATTGTTTTGAACCGTTGCCGCCAATACCTGATTTAATATCTTTTTTATTTACAACTTCATAGTAATTATTCATGTTAGCATTTTGCACATTAAGACCCCATACTGTAAAAACAACAAGGAGGCTTAAAAGAAGTGCAGTAGCTATCAACATGCCAGAAATACCACTAAGAGTAAATATGCCTCTATTTTCATTCATATTAGACCCCTTATTTATTTAAGCTACTGATATATGCACCAACAGCTTCTTTTTGTTTATCGCTTAATCTATCAAATTTAGGCATATCGCCAATGAAGCCTTTTTTACCACGATTTAATACATCAACAATAAATCCAGATTCGCCATACACTAATAAATCTGGCGAACTACCATCTAAGCCTTTGCCGTCAGTTCCATGACATCCTGCACAAGCATTATCATAAGCAATAGAACCAGTCTCGCCACTAAGATCATTCATAATATATACAGCAATATCAGTAGCGTCTTGTCCGCTTGCAAAACCAGCAGCCATATCACCCATTGGATAATTTAATCCTTTAGAACCATTCACTATTGCATCAACAATAGATGCATGTGTGCCCCAATTGTTAAGGTCAGTTGAGAGTCCATCAATACCATCAGCTGTAAGACCATGACATATCATACATTCAGTTATATATACAGATTCGCCCATATCTATCATATATTGGGTCTTTTCTGTTTCTGAAAAATTACTCATTTTTTCATTAAAATCTTTTTCAAATTTAGTAGTTAAAGTAACCACTTCTTCATTATACTCGCCAATTTGTGAATACGCATTTAAAGGGTAACCAGCGATAAAATACCACATACCCCATACTATAGTAAGCAAAAATGTTACTGCCCACCCAACAGGCAACTCATTTTCATACTCAGCAATGCCATCCCAAGTTTCCCTAGCTAATACACCATCAGCTGTGTCTGTTTGCATTTGACGTACATACTTAATTACAACAAAAACTGTAATTATAACAAGTGAAACAGCACCTGCTATTGTTAATATATTTATAATATCATCATTAAGACCACCCTTAGTACCAGTTACTGCTATGTAAGTGGCTCCAAGCATTAATGCTCCCATGATAATTCCCCAAAGATAAAGCTTGTTCATATCTCTCTCCTATTTCTCATTATCTTTTGATCTAGCTGATACTGGAGTATCGGCTAAATCATCATGTAGTGCCATATCTGCATAATCTTCATAATCTAAGCCATCTACATCTTTTTTTACACTATACAGATGATATATATAGCCATATAAAAATATGACTAATATTGTAATTAGTATAAAATATCCGTAAGCCTGAAGTTGTGCGATATCCATTGTAAACCTTTACTACTTTAAACCGTTCATATACGCAATAATTGCAACAATTTCAGGAATCTGACCACTTGCAACTGCGTCTTTTACACCTTGATCTTTCATATCTGCTACAATTATTCTTGCTTCAGCTAAAGCTAACGCATGAGCATCTGCAACACTTTTTCCCATTTTAACAACAGCCATGCTACCATCTTTCATAGGCACTGGTGTATTATAAGGGACTGAAAAAAACTGAGCTATTGTTAATTGCTCTGCAAAAGCAGTATTTATATCAGCAATATTTGTAAACATCCATTTATAAGCAGGCATATTAGTACCTGGGACAACAGATGCTGGGTCTTTCATATGTATTTCATGCCAATCTGTAGTACGGTAGTTACCTACACGCAACAAATCTGGACCAGTTCTTTTTGAACCCCAAAGAAAAGGACGATCATAAGCATACTCGCCACTTAAAGAGTAATCACCATAGCGATCAGTCTCTGATTTAAATGGACGGACTAGTTGAGAGTGACATGCATTACAAGAATTCTTGATATATACATGACGACCAGCTAACTCTAAAGTTGTATAAGGTTTAGTCCCAATTACAGGACGAGATTGCTGTGCAAAATTTGGAAAAATTTCAACTATACCAGCAAAAGCGATTATTACAAATACAACTACCGAAAAGAAGAACGGATTTTTTTCTAACCAATGAAACATAATATAATCCTCCCTTACTTAAGCGCCCATAGGCGAAGCAGATTGTAGCTCAGATTCCTTAACAGGACGAGCAGACATAGTTTTATACATGTTATACGCAAACATCAAGAAACCAACCAAATACAATACACCACCAACACCACGAATAGTGTAATACGGATATAACACAGTAACTGTATCTATAAATGAATATGCTAAATTACCAAATTCATCATGAGCGCGCCACATCATACCTTGAGTAATACCAGCAATCCACATAGAAGTGAAGTATAAAACAACACCTACAGTTTGAATCCAAAACTGTGTAGCCATTAAGCTTTTTGAATATATTTCACGCTTAAATACTCGCGGAGCCATATGATATAGTGCTGCCATTATCATAAATGTAACCCAACCAAGAGCACCATTATGAACATGACCAATAATCCAGTCCGTAAAATGCGCAATAGCATTAACAGATTTAATAGCCTGGATTGAACCCTCTAGTGTTGAGAACATATAGAATGTAGAACCTAAAATCATAAACTTAATAAGAGGAGACGCTGCAACTTGTTGCCACTCGCCTCTCATAGTAAGAAGCATATTAATCGCTGAACCCCATGATGGTAAAATAAGGATTATTGAAAAAATAGAACCCATAGTTTGCATCCAGTCAGGGACAGTTGAATATAAAAGGTGATGACCACCAGCCCATATATAAAGGAACATTAAACCCCAAAAAGAAAGTAAAGATAGCTTATAAGAATAAATAGCTTGACCTGATTCCTTTGGTAAAAAATAATAAATCATTGCAATAATAGGAACAGTAAAACCAAATGCAACAGCATTGTGTCCATACCACCATTGTACTAAAGCGTCATTTGTACCAGCATACATAGATACTGAATGATACCAAACGCCTACGCTAGATTCGCCAATCTCGCTAACTCCAAACATTGTTGGAATTGCCATATTGTTAAATAAGTAAAGCATAGCTATACCTAAGAAAGTAGCAATATAGTACCAGACAGAGATATACAATGTTTTCTCGCGACGAATACCAATGAGACCAAATACACCCATACCAAATAATATCCAAACAACAACAATCGCAATATCAATTGGCCACTCAAATTCAGCATATTCTTTTGAAGTTGTAACACCCATTAAAAGTGAAATAACAGCTGCTGCGACAGCAATTAGATATAACCAAAAATGTAGCTTTCCGATAAACATCAAAAAGCGTGATTCAGCCATTGATACTTTTAGTACACGCTGACCAACATAATACCAAGTAGCAAAAATACCACTTAATGTAAAACCAAAAACTACTGCATCTGTATGCAGTGGACGAAGACGACTGTAGTTAATATACTCAGCTATCGCAAGATCACTCCCGTTTAAACTAGGATACGCAAGCTGAAATGCTAATATTACACCAACGAGCATACCTACTATACCTAAAACGATAGTAGTAAGCATGAACATCTTTGCAACTGTATAGTCGTACTCTAATGGACGATTCTCCATATTTAGACTCCTTAAAGATTCAAAGTAATTAAGCCCTTTTTAAATAAACTTTACCTATTTAGACTAATTAACATTGCTATAATAACTTAATAACTATTTAAGTTTTCTTAATTAGTGACACATTAGTGACATTTATGCTAACTTTTTGTTAAGTATAAACAAAACGAACAATTTAGGCGGTTCTATTACTTTGCATTATTTCTAAAAATTTTTTAAATATATATGCGCTTTCTTTAGGTCCAGGGCTAGCTTCTGGATGATGTTGAACTGAAAATATTGGTTCGTTTTTATACTTTAAACCCTCTATTGTGTTGTCAAATAAATTAGTGTGAGTAATTTCAGCAATCTCTGTAATATTATCTGGGACATTATAATTATGATTTTGCGCAGTAATTTCAACTAAGCCAGTTTGCTTATTTTTAACTGGATGATTTCCACCATGATGACCAAATTTTAATTTATATGTATCATACCCATGGGAGATACTAAGGAGTTGATGTCCAAGACAGATTCCAAACATAGGAATTTTTGCTGCAATTAATTTCTTAATTTGTTTTTGTTCATTTTTTAATACTAGCGGATCGCCAGGTCCATTTGATAAAAATACACCATCAATCTCTTTTAAGTTGTATCTATTTATCAGAGAATTTGCTTCAAAATCACTTGGTAATACTTCAACACTAATATTTGCATTTACAATCTCATTTAAAATATTTTGCTTTACACCAAAATCAATTACAGCAATTTTAGCCACAGCCTCAGGAGCCTCTTTGTACTCAAATTTAGTATCACAATAGGTCGATTGTTTATGATTATAAGATTTTTTTGTACTAACTTGCTCTATGTAGTTTATATCTTCAATGCGCGGAGAGTTTTCTAATATCTTTTTTAACTCATCTTTATCGCTAATCTCAGTTGAAGCTACCATCATCATAGCACCCTCATCTCTAATCATTTTGGTTAAATATCTTGTATCAACATCACAAAGACCAATCACATTATGTTTGATTAAAAAATTCTCTAAAGAATCATCTGCACGGAAATTTGAATATCTTTTTTGATATTTACGAACTATCATACCCTTAGCATGTGCGCCAAAACTTTCCATATCTTGATTATTTACACCAACATTACCAATCTCTGGCATAGTAAATGTTACAAACTGTCCAGCATAAGATGGATCAGACATGATTTCTTGATACCCACTCATAGATGTATTAAAAACTATCTCGCCAACACTTGTTCCATCTGCCCCAAAACTATTTACCTCTAAAAAAGTTCCATTTTCAAGATATATGTATGCTTTAGACATCTCTATCTCTTTCTTTTGAAAAGTAATTTCCAAAAAAACTCCCCTTATTCGTGTATTTTATGCCATTTCTAAGCACAAAATAAAAGCTTTGCCCTTGGTAAGAAATATAATTGTTCATTACTCCATCCCTCTTTTTGTCATCTCTTCACGATAAATTTTTTCATAAAGGATATCAAACTCATCAGTCCCTGGAATATAACGTTTTTTATATGAATATATTTTATCCATAACTGCATCATCAATCTCTGATTCTTGGGCAATAAAAGAGGTTATAGAGTTATATATAGAATTTTTAATACGGTTTTCCGTAACTTCAAAATGGATTAAATCTTCTTCATATAATTCGTCTAGTATTTTGTGAGCTATATCAGAATAGCGCTCTTCATAATTCAATATAACGCCAAATTCAGGTGCTAATTTTTTCTTAATCATAAAAAATAGTTGGCGCTCATCTACTAAGTTAAACTCTATCTCTTCTTCATTATCATCACAAATTTCACCAGCTTTATCATCTAGTGCTATCTCAAGCTTTACACTATTAAGCAATATTTTTTCTGCCTCGTTAGACACAGCTTCAAGTCCTTTTGTCATGGTAACTACACCGCTTTTGTTTAAGTCAATTGCTATTTTTGAAGATATATGTGGAATAGTTTTTAATGAAATTTTCATGCTAAGCCTTAGTCAAAATAAATTAATTATAGTATTTTACTATAAATAAGGTTACAAAAGCATTAGTTCAGCCCATTTGGTACAAATTACAACTGAACTCTTTAAACTATTTGGCTAAAATAAGAGTAAGATCAGAAGCTTTTTTTGCATCCATTTTTGTAAGTATCTTACCAACTATTTTTGGTTTTAATGATTGCAAAATCAATGCAGCATCATCTTTATCCATATCAGAAAATATTTTTGCCGAAGCTGCTGGTTTCATTTTTGAATATGTTTGAGCGATTTTATTTAATTTTATAGAGCTTATTTGTTTTAAAACTTCTTCATTCTCTTTAAGCATAAATTTTATTGATGCCTCTTTTTCTAAAACTTCTGCTCTTTTTACCTCAACAATCTCTGCTTCATATGAAACTTTTGCTTCTCTTTGTTTTAGCAAATCTTCTGTTGCACTTTTTAATGCCTCTAGTGCTTGTTTTTGTTCATCAATTCTCTCAAGCTCTATTAAAAGTTCACCTTTTCTAATTTTGAAAATTTCCGTACATTCAAAAAGCTTATCACTTTTTTCAAAAGCAAAAACTGACATATAAAAAAATACAACTAAAACTAAATATTTCACTACACTACCTTTTTATCATAAGTCATAAGAGCAACTTCATCCATCTCTTTTGTCTCTTTAATTTTTATCTCATATTTCATTTTTTTTATCTCTTGAAACTCTAAATATTTAAATTTTTCATATTCAACCATATCAAGTCTTAGTCTCACTTTTGCAGAATTGACTTGTTTTTTTGCAAAAGCTATCCAGCCTTTATTATGATCTATTAAATCTCTTTGAGAACTAAAGAGACTTCTAGAAGCAAGCAAGTCATTCATACTTCCAGTTGTTGGGGTTTTTATATCATCTAAAGAATCATAAGATACTTTTAGTGCTATTGTAGCACTGCTTAAATCAGCATTTGCTTTTTGAACTACGCGCTCACTCTTATCCATCGTACTCTTTTTAAGTTTAACAAGTGGAGAATATCGAGTCCGCATTAGTTAGTTCCTTTTAGATTCTCAATGCCCGCAGTAAATACCTTTGGGTGCAAGTTCAAAATGACGAAGACAAATCATTCCAAGCTTCAACTCGTCATTCCAAACTTCAACTCGTCATTCCAAACTTGATTTGGAATCTACTATAAGATAATAGTATCATCTCTCTCAGGTGATGTAGAAATTATACCAACTTTAGTATTACTAATCTCTTGGATAGTTTTTACAAAAGCTTGTGCATCTTCTGGAAGCTCATCAAACTCTCTAACGCCAACTGAGTTATTCCAACCTTTAAAGGTTTTGTAAATTGGTGTAACTTCATCTAAATTTGATGGCATATAATCGATTTGCTTACCATTATGCTCATAAGCTACACAAAGTTTAACTTCATCAAAGCCATCTAATACATCAAGTTTCATAAGGGCTAGTTCATCTACACCATTTAAACGACAAGCATGACGAGTTGCAACTGCATCAAACCAGCCACATCTTCGAGCTCGTCCTGTAGTAGTACCAAATTCATGACCTTGCTCACCTAACCTTTTTCCATCATCGCCAGAATCTTCACTTGGAAATGGTCCGTTTCCAACACGCGTACAATAAGCTTTAACAATACCAATAACTTTACCAATATCTTTAGGATTAATTCCAAGACCAGTACACGCACCTGCAGAAACTGTAGCAGATGAAGTTACATATGGATATGTACCATGATCAATATCAAGAAGTGTACCTTGGGCACCCTCTAATAATATTTTTTTACCATCATCTATTGCTTTCCAGACCAACTGTGTAGTGTCGGTAATAAAAGGGGTAAGCTTAGAACTATAGCCCTCTAATTCACCAAGCAGTTCAGCTTCATTTGGTGTAACAATGTCATATATATCAAATAGTGAACGATTTTGCTCAAAATACTCAAGAATTGAGGCAGTTAATTTAACAGGCTCTAAAAGTTCACCTACGCGAAAACCTGTACGGTTAATTTTATCTGCATATGCTGGTCCTATACCTTTGCCGGTAGTACCAATAGCTTTATCGCCTTTTAATTTTTCTTTTGCCTGGTCTATTAAAGCATGATAAGAAAGGTTTAAATGTGCTTTATCAGAGATAAAAAGGCGACCTTCTAGGTTTTCAAATTGTTCCATCTCTTTTATGATTGAAGAGGGAGATAAAACTACACCATTTCCAACTACATTTATAGCTTTAGGATTTAGTACGCCTGAGGGGACGAGATGAAGTGCATATTTAACACCATCGACCCAGATAGTATGACCAGCATTGTGTCCACCTTGACTTCTACAAACCATATCGTACTCTTGCGCTAATCTATCTACTATCTTACCTTTACCTTCATCACCCCATTGGATTCCAACTATTAAATCTGCTTTATTTGTCATCTTGTTTCACTTTCTCTTCAATTATTATATCTGTATATATTGCAAAACCAACCGAAGTGGTTTCTTCGTTTTTGTATCTTCCACCACGTGCATAAACTTCATTATCTTTTATTATTCTAAAAAATAACTCATCATAATAAAGCATCTTAGCATAATACATTGGGGACAATACCCCATTATCACACGCTGAACTCTCACAAAGTTCTTTCATTTTAAGCAGTTCTACTTTTATCCCATTTGGAACAACCTCTAAAATTTCATTCACTTGATCTATATACTGAAGATATACAAGTTTATTTAACCATTCTACTTTTAAATTTAAAAACTTTTCTATGTTTAGATGTCTAAAATCATCTAAATTTAGCTCATCGAACATATCACAAAGTATATGTGGTATTTTCATATTTGATATTTGAACAAGTGGTTTTACATCAAGTTTTTTTAAAATATTATTTGCAATTACTAAAACTTTTGATAAGTTTTTTTCATCCATATGCTCAATACCAATTTGATATTGTTCAGTTGTTGGATACGTATATACTGGTTGAATATAAAACCATTTTTTGTGAGAATTGTTTAATCCTAATCTTTTTTTAATTATACGGACAACATCAATAGTAGAGTCTGCTCTTAAAGAGATGGCATTATTTTTTTCATCATTAATTCTGATTAATTCTTTTTCATCAGCAATACTAAGATGTTGATGATAAGAAAAAAGTGGCGTTAAAATCTCAAGAAAATCATTTTTATCTAAAACATCACTAGCGATAGACTCTATCTCTCTTTTAACTTTAGCAGATTTACCAAAATAAAGCTTACTTCCGTTAGGAATCTCATGCTCTAATACCATCTATATCTCCATTTCAAAAAAAACTTCGTTGAAAACTCTAGAAGCTGTGCCATCGTACTTGCGACGACCAAGTTTAGCTAAACTTAACTCAATTGCATTTATGACCCATATTATCTCATAAGTGGGAATAAGACCCATTTGATTAATTCTAAAAATTTTACCTTTTAGATGATCTTGTCCACCAGCTACATTTACCCCAAACTCTTCTTTTAAAAGTTTTCTAATTTCACTAGCGTTCTCATCGTCTATAGTTGTTATTGATTTAGCAGGAGTAGTTGGATAAATATGTAAGCCAAGTGCTTTAAGTGAAGCTTTTACAGCCTCTGCTCTTATAGCAGTTACTTCATAAAGCTTCTCAACTCCACCATTTTTCTCAATACTCTCTAATACTTCTAAAAGACCAATAATTAAAGTAGTAGCTGCTGTATATGCTGTTGTATTTTTTCTTTGAGATTTTATCTCAGAAGCAAGATTTAAGTAGTAACCTTTTCCAGCTCCAATTTTTTCAATTGCCTTATTATTAAGTCCGAGTATTGAAAGTCCAGGAGGAAGCATAAGTGCTTTTTGACTACCCGCAATCAGACAATCTATATTTGTTACATCAATCTTCTCAACTCCAACAGCAGTAATACCATCAGCAATAATCATAATGTTTGGATTTATCTTTTTTACAGCCTTTGCAAGCTCTTCAACTGGATGACGAAGTCCACCAGCAGATTCACTTATCTGAACCGCAATTGCATCGATATTAGGGTTAGTTTTAAGAGCTTCAACAATAGCCTCAACCGATACTGGCGTATCCCATTCATTTTTAATCTCAACTGAATTAAGACCATGAGAAAGTGCGATTTTTCCAAAACGCTCACCAAATTTTCCACTATTTACATTTAAAAGAGTGTCATTACAAAGATTGGTAACGGCAGCTTCCATAGCACCAGTTCCACTAGATGCAATCATAACAACTTCATCAGTATTAAAAAGATTAAAAAGGTGTTTGCGAGTTTTCTCAAAAATTGCCTCAAATTCTGGAGTGCGATGATGCACAGTCTCATCACTCATCGCATTACGAACATTTTGAGGTACTGGAGTTGGTCCAGGTGTAAAAAGTAACATTTTGATTCCTAACGAAGTTTATATTATAAATTAAAACTTCGTATTATATCGAAAAATATTTAAATATGGTTTTAGAGGTGCCCTTTATTTAATATGGCACGATTTACATAAATCGCTATTTTGATTTGACATTCTTAAAAAATAAAGTGTATCTGCCTCATGTGGATCATGACAAGATGTACACTCTACATTTCCATTATCTAATCTAAGACCATTTAATGGATTTAAATGAAACTCATCTGGAGCTGCAACCCTTGCATCTGCATAAGATATGGAAACAGGATGATCATCAGTTAAATTTGGTCCAACAGTCCATTCAGCACCAGGATATATACCTCCACTCATATGACAAGAAAAGCAGTTAGGGCTTCCTGAACCTGTAGCGTGTCCTGAGCCAGGCTGATTGTACATAGCATGCTGCATCCCACCATGAACAGCACTTGCTCCATATGCATTAATTCCATCATGACAACTTAAGCAAACCAATGTTGGAGTATTTGGTAGCCCTGGTGCTCCACCATAAAGAACAAAAGCACTTAAGTCTGAAAAACCTCTATTCCACAAAAGCCCATCAACATCAGGACTGCCAGCATGGGGTGTATGGCAAAATACACATATTTGTGTATTTGCCGTTGAGTCTGGTCCATAATAATTTGTAGCACTCAAATCATGCTTAGAGCCAAGCATGCTAGCACTTAGTAAAATTTTCAATACTAGCAATATAAATACAATTTTCATTAAGCCCATCCCCCCTCACAACTTTGCATCAAATCTTTAAGCAATAATAGCTCTTTTTAGCATAAATAAATTTAATTCACTCTTATTGTATTAAAATTTTTATTAATGTTACATAAGTTAAATATATAAATGCTAAAATTTCAAGTACAATTATTTTAAGAGGTAAACATATGAGTATTTTTGATTCAATTATTTTAGGTATCATCCAGGGATTTACTGAATTTCTACCAATCTCTTCAACAGGTCATCTAATAGTAGCTAGTAAGTTCTTAGGGATAGATCAAACTAGCGTTACAAATGCTTATCAAGTGATCATACAACTTGCTGCTATTTTTGCTGTTTTTTTTAACTATAAAGATAAATTTACAATTAAACATATCAGTTTATGGACTAAAATATTTTTAGCATTTCTCCCAATTGCTATTGTTGGATTTATTTTTTCTTCACAAATAAAGGAGCTTTTTGATATCACAATTGTTGCTATTATGTTTATAGTTGGAGGTATCATATTTTTAATAGTTGAGAAATTTTTTATAAAAGAAGATAGGATTACAATAGATGATATTGAAAAAATAACAATAAAACAATCATTAATAATAGGATTTGCGCAAATTTTTGCATTAATCCCTGGAACTAGCAGAGCTGGTGCTACAATTATAGGTGCTCTTCTTGTTGGATTAAGTAGAAAAGCTAGTGCTGAGTTTAGTTTTTTACTAGCTTTTCCAGTAATGAGTGCTGTGACATTTTATGATTTTTCAAAACACTATCATGAATTTAGTAGTACAAACCTTATAGCTTTAGCAGTAGGTTTCGTTGTTTCTTTTATAGTAGCTTATTTAACAATAAAATTATTTTTAAGATTTTTACAAAGCTTTACTTTTGTAGCTTTTGGTATTTATAGAATAGTTTTTGGAGTGGCTTTATTGATAATATTTAATTAGACTCCATCTCAAGCTGAGAGCTAGATTTCAGGTTATCATACCCTTGTGGTACAAGCCTGAAGTATTTAGAGAGTTCAACTTAGACTGTAAATTATTCTAAAAACTTTTTATAATTTTTTTTGCTAAATCCAAAGCCTTAGAACGGTGAGATAATTTTTTCTTAACCTCATCATCTAATTCACCTAAAGTTTTATCAAATCCAAGCGGTATAAACATAGGGTCATAACCAAATCCACCATCACCTATTGCCTCTGTTAATGCCTCCCCATACATCCAACCATGGACACTATACTCACCATTTTTAGTAACTATAGCAATTGAAGCTGTATAATGAGCAGGGGATGATTTTACTCCCTTTGACTTTATATCTTGCATAAGTTTATTCAAATTTTCTTTATCATTTGCATTTATGCCACCATATCTTGCACTATATATTCCTGGTGCGCCATTAAGTATATCAACACTAATCCCACTATCATCTGCTATGACAATTAGATTTTTATCATACCCTTGTGGTGCATCTTTTAATGCTTTGTAAACAGCCCTTGCTTTTATTAGTGCATTTTCTTTAAAGCTATCAGCATCTTCAATTATTTCAAACTCGTCTATAAGCTCACTATATGCTATAACTTCATATTCTTCACACAGTGCTTTTATCTCTTTAACTTTGCCTTTGTTAGATGTAGCTAATACTAGTTTCAAATTTTATCCTTAGAATTTACTTTAAATATGCTCTTTTTTAATCCATAAAGTTTGTGTAAACAATCTTTTATATATAATTGCGCCATTATATAATATTTAAGGCACATAATGTTTAAAAAGGTCCTCCCTCTCTCAGCAATTCTTTCACTTAGATTTTTAGGTTTATTTTTAGTCTTACCTGTTATCTCTATTTTCGCTCTTGATTTAGAGGGTTCAACCCCTTTACTTGTTGGTATAGTTGTTGGTGGTTATGCATTAACTCAAGCAATTTTTCAAATCCCTTTTGGGACAATGAGTGATAAAATAGGTAGAAAACCAACTCTTTTAGTTGGTCTAATTATATTTTTAATCGGTTCAATTATTTGTGCTTATTCAACTGATATTTACACACTTATGTTTGGTCGTTTTTTACAAGGTGCTGGTGCTATTGGTGCAGTTATAACAGCTATGATTTCTGATTTGGTGCCTGAAGAGGTTCGTGGTAAAGCTATGGCAATCATGGGTGGTACAATCGCTTTAAGTTTTGCTATCGCTATGGGTCTTGGACCTGTTCTTGGTGCAAAATATGGACTTGATTTTCTTTTTATAGTTACAGCAGTTTTAGCAATTTTAGCAATGCTACTTCTTTTTACTAAGGTCCCTACCCCTCCAAGAATTAAACATACTTATCATGCAACAACTAGAACTTCTGATATTTTAAAAGATTCTAATCTTTTAAATATGATAATTATTAATGCTATGCAAAAAGGCTTAATGACAATTGCTTTTGTTCTTATACCTATCATCCTTACAAGCACAGATTTTGCTTGGGAAAAATCAGATCTATATATGGCATACTTACCAGCTATGATTTTTGGTTTAGTTGCGATGGGACCAGCTGCCGTGTTTGGTGAGAAATACAACAAACCAAAAGAGATATTTTTACTATCAATCATTCTTTTTATTGCCTCTTTTTTAATTATGGGTCTTACAACTTCTAGTACTGTTTTTATCGTTGGTGTTGTTATGTTTTTTGTAGCATTTAATATGATGGAGCCTCTTGTTCAATCAATGATTACTAAATTTGCAAAAGTACATCAAAAAGGGGCAGCTCTTGGAATCTCTAACTCTGTTGCATATTTTGCTACATTTATTGGTGGAACAACAGCTGGTTTACTCCTTAGCGTAAGTGATAGAGAGACTATTGGCATCTCTGTTGCAGTTGTAGCAACTTTATGGTTCTTATGGACTCTAAAGCTTAATAACCCGATTAAACATTCTCATCTTTATCTTGCACAAGATGATATTGATACAACAAAATTAGAAAATCTAGAAGAGCAACATATAGCAGAGTGGTATATTAACGATACTGAAAAAATCATTGTTATTAAATATGTAACTGGTGCGATTGAAGAAGAAGAGTTAAAAAGTAAAATCTCTAAATAGTTATCTTTGTAATTAGCTGATATACTAACATTATGAATAAAAAACAAATTACACTAAGAACTATTTATAATCTTATATTAGAGAAAAAACCATCTCTTATTTACGGACAGATAATCACCTTGTTGGCTATTGCTGTTAGTGTCCCAATTCCTCTTATGCTTCCTGTTATGGTTGATGAAATACTCCTAAACCAACCATCATATTTTGTAAATAGTATAAATAATCTTTTTGGTGAAACTACTGCATTTTATTATATTGTTTTAGTAACCATAGGCGTTATCTTTTTACGATTAGTTTACTTTGTTTTAAATGTTATTGTTACAAAAATTTTTACAAAAATTTCAAAATATGTAACTTTTATGATAAGACAAAGATTAATTAATCATCTTAAAGTAACCTCTATGAACGAGTACGAAACACTAGGAAGTGGAGCAATAACATCAAACTTAATAACTGATGTAAACACTCTTGATAGTTTCATCATCACTAGTGTTAGCAAATTTATCACCTCTGTTTTAACCCTTGGGGCTGTTGGAGTTGTTATGATTATGATTGACCCTATTTTAGGAATAATGATTTTAGTTATACAGCCTCTTATAATTTTACTCAGTAAAAAGATGTCTAAAAAAGTAGGTGTGCTTAAAAAAGAGGAAAATGAAGCAATTGAGAGTTTTCAAAATAGTGTTGGTGAGACACTAGAGCTTTATGGACAGATAAAAGCTTCCAACAAAGAAAATTACTTTTTTGAAAATGCAATTACAAGTGCAAAAAAGATTCAAATCACTTCAAATGAGTATAGCTTTAAAAGTGTAGCTTATGAAAGACTATCTTATACTATCTTTTTAATTATGTTCGAGCTTTTACGCGCAAGTGGTTTAATTTTAGTAGCATATAGTGATTTGAGCATAGGTATGATGTTTGCCTTGTTTGGATATATTTGGTTTATAATGACACCTGTTCAAGATATACTTACAATGCAGTATAGTTATGCATCTGCTATGAGTGCATTAAAGAGAATCAATAAAATTTTAACACTAAAAACTGAACTAAGTGGTGATGAAGTTATAAAATCAAACGATGTAGATATTTCACTAAAAAACTTAAGCTTCTCGTATTCTAACAAAAAAGAGATACTTAAAAACATCTCACTAGATATCAAAGCAAACTCTAAAATAGCACTTATTGGAGCAAGTGGAAGTGGTAAAACAACTCTAGCTCAGGTTATTTCAGGTTTTTATGAAAAAAGTGCTGGGGAGCTTAGTTATAACAATATTGATATTGATAATATAGATAAAACATCACTAAGACAAAAAATATTTTTAGTCCTTCAAATGCCAATACTTTTTAATTCAACTCTTAGATTTAACATAACTATGGGGGATGAAAATATCAGCGATAAAGAGATAAAAGATGCGCTAAAGATTGCTCAATTACAAGGTATGATAGATAATATGAGTGATGGTCTTGACACTATAGTTGGGCATCACGGCATAAGATTATCAGGTGGTCAAAGACAGCGTCTTAGCATAGCAAGGATGATAATAGCAAATCCAAGTGTTATCATCTTTGATGAATCAACTTCAGCACTTGATGTTCATACAGAGGTTAAACTCCATTCTGCTATAGCCTCTTTGCTAAAAAATAAAACAGTGATAACTATAGCTCATAGATTAAGTACAGTTAAAAATGCTGATACTATCTATGTTTTAGATAATGGAAAGATTGTCCAACGAGGGACCCATGCGGAACTAGAAGATGAAGAAGGACACTATTTGGAGTTTGTTAAAAATCAATTGATTTAAACCCCAAAAATTATTATTTTTGAGGAGTTACATACATATTATAGTAACGACCTTCAAACTTAGGTGGCTTTTCCATCACGCCAATATCTTCAACCATTGGCCACACACGAAGCAATACTGCTTTTGCTGCTTCTGGATTTGCCATCTCACGACCGCGTAAAAATACACGAAATTTTACATGAAACCCTTTTTCTAAAAATTCTCTTGCATGTTTAATTTTG
This sequence comes from Sulfurimonas sp., assembly GCA_021648405.1. GTDB lineage: Bacteria > Campylobacterota > Campylobacteria > Campylobacterales > Sulfurimonadaceae > Sulfurimonas. The sequence continues at coordinate 19,288 of JAKISX010000012.1, forward strand.
TAGGCTACATCATTTTCAGCAATTTTTACAGACAACTTAATCTCTTTAATAACGATTTTAACCTGATTTTTTCTTTGTTCTTTAAGTTGTTTTTCTTTTTGGTATCTATACTTACCATAATTCATAATTTTAGCAACTGGTGGTTTAGCCTCTGGAGCGATTAGAACTAAATCTAAGTTCAGCTCATTTGCTTTTTCCATAGCTTCATCTGTAGAAAGAATCCCTAAAGATTCTCCACCATCTATACTGCATCTTAACTCAGAAACTCTAATGTCATCGTTCATGATTACGCGATCTTTTTTATTACTCAAAAATTTACCTCATTTATTTTAGTTTGTATAAGCTTCAAAAATTCATCTTCACTTAAATTATATTGTTCACGCTCTCTTCTATCGCGAACTGCTACTGTTTTACCATTAACCTCTTCGTCACCAATGATAATCAGCATAGGTACGCGACTTTTTTCAGCCGTGCGAATTCTTTTATTTAAAGAATCATTTTTGTCATATATGCTACTATCGGCACCAATGTCGATAAGTTTATCTGATAAAAGCTTAGCATACTCTTTATGTGTATCAGCAATTGGAATAATTGCAACTTGTGTAGGAGCTATAAACATTGGAAACTCACCAGCATAATGTTCAGTTAAAATTCCAATAAAACGCTCAAATGAACCTAAAATTGCTCTATGAATCATAACAGGCTGGATTTTATCGTTGTTTTCACCGTTATATTCTAACTTAAATCTCTCAGGAAGATTAAAATCCAACTGAATTGTTCCACACTGCCATTCGCGTCCAATTGCATCTGTAATCTTAATATCTATTTTTGGACCATAAAAAGCTCCGCCACCCTCATCCATCTCATAAGAAAGCGAGTTTTTATCCATTGCGTTTTTAAGAGCTTGTGTTGACACATCCCAAATCTCATCACTACCAACTGCTTTTTCAGGTTTAGTAGAGATCATCATCTTATAGTCAAATTCAAAAGTTGACATAATTTTATCTACAAAATCAACAACTTCGATTATCTGCTCTTCAATTTGATCCATTGTACAAAAAATATGTGCATCATCTTGGGTAAACTCACGGACACGAAACAATCCATGAAGTGCTCCAGTAAATTCATGACGATGAACTACACCATACTCAAAATATTTTATAGGCAAATCACGATAAGAGTGAAGCTCATCTTCATATACTTTAATGTGACCAACACAATTCATAGGTTTGATACCAAATTCAACATCATCAATAGTTGAAAAATACATATTTTCACCATAATTTTGATAATGTCCAGATGTTTTCCATAACTCACTTTTAAGCATCTCTGGACCACGAACAGGCTCATAACCACGCTTACGGTGAGCTTTAAAAAGCAAATTTTCTAATCTTGCACGAAGTCGTCCACCAGCTGGAAGCCAGATAGGAAAACCAGCTCCAACCTCTTCAGCAAAAGTAAAAAGCTTCATCTGTGCACCAATTTTTCTATGATCTCTTTTTGCAGCTTCTTCAAGCATAGTCATATGGGCTTTTAAGGATTCTTTATCGGCAAATGCGATTCCATAAACACGAGTTAGCATCTCATTTTTAGAGTCCCCACCACGATATGCACCAGCAATTTTTGTTAATTTGAAAAAACGGATATTTCTAACATTTGGAAGGTGTGGACCACGACACAAATCCTCAAACTCACCTTGTTTATAGATAGAAACTTTAGAGTCAGCAATGCGTTTTAAAACATCTAGCTTTAGCTCATCATTTCCAAATTTTAATTTTGCTTCTTCCATAGAAATTTCATAACGCTCAATCTCAAATTTCTTTTTTGCAAAATTTATCATCTGCTTTTCAATTTTCTTAAGATCAGCCTCACCTATCTCTTCATCAACCTTAAAATCATAATAAAAACCCTCTTTTACTACAGGACCTACAAAAAATTTAGCGTTTGTATAAAGTGACTTAATTGCCTGTGCCATTAAGTGCGCAGTTGAATGACGCAAAACTTCAAGTGAATCGCTTGAGTTATCTAACTCGATAGGTTCACCCTCAATGCCAAGTACAGCGGCAGTTTGTAAGTCTATTATTTCATCATTGTGTTTTAGTGCTATTGCATCCAAAGTCTTTTATTCCTATGTAAAAATTTTCGCTATAATACTTAAATTTTACTTCAAAGTCGATAAATGAACTGCAAAATCTGCAATAAGCCACTTAAACCTTTCGTAGATGAGCGTAATAACTGGGAGTTTTTTCACTGCACTGAGTGTGAATTTATCTTTAAAAATCCCACATGCTATGTGAATAAAACTGATGAATTAAAACAATATCAAAATCATAATAACACCATAGAATCATCAGGTTATGTTGAGATGTTTGAAAAGTTTATAGATGCTACATTTTATCCTTACATGCCAGAGATAAAAACCGTACTTGAGTTTGGAAGTGGTCCTGGACCCGTTTTATCTGAACTTTTAAGGCAAAGAGGTTTGGATGTTGATATCTATGATAAATATTTTAGCCCACAAAAAATTTATGAAAACAAAAAATATGACCTTATTACCTCAACTGAAGTTATAGAGCATATTGATAATCCATTGGAAGTTTTTGAGCTTTTTTCTAAACATATAAAAAAAGGTGGTTATTTAGCTTTGATGACACAATTTCATAAAAACGAGATGAAAAATTTTAAAAAATGGTGGTACAAAAATGACCCAACCCACATCTGCTTTTTTAGACCCCATACTTTTAAAATATTGGCTTTAGCATGTGAGTTTGAAGTAGTAAAACACGATAATGTTAAGAATGTACTTTTGAGAAAACTTTAGTTATTTCTATAAACTAATACAGATATTTGACTAAAAAACAAAAAAGATATATAATTAGATATACAAATACATATCTTAGGAGATATCATGGCAACTGTAAAAAAATTACTTTCTCTTGATGAGGGGATTGCTAGAGAACTAGAAAATGTAGCAGATGCACTTCAAAAAACACAAAAAGAAGTTGTTGAGAATGCACTTGATTTTTATTTTGACTATACAGACACAGTGGTTGCTGATAAAATCACAAAAGAGATTAAATCTGGAGATATGAAAGTTCTAGATGCAAATGATGTGTATAAAGAGTTAGGTATAGAAATTTGAATATAAAATATTCAGAAAAATCACTTAAAGACTTAAAGTTATTTTCACATCCAGATAGAACGCTCATTATTAAAAAGATTCACTATTTAGCTGATAATTTTGAAATACTAAAAAACTCTAAAAAAGTGACTGAACTAAAGGGGAGTGTATTTAAAGACCAGTACCGTTTTATAGTAGCTAAAAAGATACGCATACTCTTTAGAATAGAAGATGATGAAATTATTTTACTTGTTTTAAGAGTTGGTTTTAGAAAAAATATTTACTAATTATCTTAAACGAAACTTAAAGTTCCGTTTTTAAAACTGCCCCGTTTGAAGCATTTGAAACTAAAAGCTGATAGCGTTTAAGCCATTTTGATTTAACTTCATTTTTGTAAGGTTTCCATTTAGCTTTACGCTTTGCTAAAACTTCTTCGCTTACATTTAATTGTAATAAGTGCTTATCCGTATCTAACTCTATCTCATCACCATCTTCGATAAAAGCAATAAGTCCACCCTCGGCAGCTTCTGGAGAAATATGACCAATAGATGCACCTTTTGTAGCACCAGAAAAACGACCATCTGTAATAAGTGCAACACTTGAACCAAGTCCCATACCTTGAATAAGAGCAGTTGGAGCTAACATCTCTTGCATCCCTGGACCACCCTTTGGACCCTCATAGCGGATAACTACAACATCACCAGATTTAACTTTGTGACCCATTATTCCTGCAATTGCTTTTGGTTGAGAGTCAAAACATATAGCTCTACCTTTAAACTGTCTCATAGTTGAGTCAATCCCAGCAGTTTTAACAACAGCGCCCTGTAGTGCTAGATTTCCAAAAAGGATAGATAGTCCTCCAACTTGAGAATAAGCATTTTCGTTTGTGTGGATTACTTCTTCGTTTAAAATTTTAGCATCAGCTATACGCTCACCAATAGTCTCACCTGTTACAGTTGGATTATCCAGATGAAGCAACCCACCACGCCTACTTACCTCTTTCATAACTGCATTTACACCGCCAGCTTTATCAACATCTTCCATGTGAACTGTAGTTAAAGATGGGGAAATTTTAGCAATATGCGCTACATTATCAGCGATTTTATTGATTTTTTCTATTGAAAAATCAACCTCTGCTTCTATTGCTATAGCTAGCATGTGAAGAACAGTGTTTGAGCTTCCACCCATTGCCATATCTACAACAAATGCATTATGTACAGCTTTTTTATTTAAAACATTACGGAGGTTGTATTTGGCGTCATCAGCTTTAGCCATCTCAACAACTCTTGAAGCTGCTTTTTTGACCATCTCTATACGCTCAGGAGTCATTGCCAAAACAGTACCATTTCCAGGAAGTGCTATGCCCATAGCTTCACACAGAGTATTCATAGAGTTTGCAGTAAACATACCCGCACAACTTCCACCACTTGGACAAGCATTACACTCTATCTCATAAAGCTCTTCATCAGTCATCTTGCCTTCAGCGTGTTCACCAACTGCCTCAAAAGCAGTTGCTAAATCAATTGGTGTACCATCTGCTTTATGTCCAGCAGCCATTGGACCACCTGAAACAAAAACAGTAGGAACATTTACACGAAGAGCCCCTATAATCATACCTGGAACAATCTTATCACAGTTAGGGATACAAATCATAGCATCAAGTTGATGAGCATTCATAACTGTTTCTATAGAATCTGCAATAATTTCACGAGATGGAAGGGAGTAAAGCATACCCTCATGACCCATAGCAATTCCATCATCAACACCGATAGTGTTAAACACAAATGGCACACCGCCAGCTTCTCGTATAGATTTTTTTACAATTTCTCCGTATTCGTGTAAGAAAAAATGCCCTGGAATGATGTCAATATAAGAGTTAGCAATACCGATAAATGGCTTGTTAAAATCTTCATCTTTAAGTCCAGTTGCACGTAATAATGAACGATGTGGAGCTTTGTCAAACCCCTTTTTTATAATGTCACTTCTCATATAAATCCTTAGCTTGTCATTCCAAACTTGATTTGGAATCTTAATAGGACGCGATTATACCATTTTTTTAAAATTTCTTGCAAAAACTCTTTACAAATAATAATAAAATGGCTATAATTCCGGCTCACTTATGGAAGTAAGCTGGGGATGCGGGAATAGCTCAGTGGTAGAGCACGACCTTGCCAAGGTCGGGGTCGCGAGTTCGAACCTCGTTTCCCGCTCCATATAATTTATTGTTAAACTGTGAATTCATATTCATTATGCCCAGGTGGCGAAATTGGTAGACGCAGGGGACTTAAAATCCCCCGGTAGCAATACTGTGCCGGTTCAAGTCCGGCCCTGGGCACCACTGATAAATATGAAAAAGATACTGGTGCCATCGCCAAGTGGTAAGGCCGCAGCCTGCAAAGCTGCTATCCCCAGTTCAAATCTGGGTGGCACCTCCAGTTTTATAATATTTTTATCAAAACAACGCGTGGATCTTTGGCAGAGTTGGTCGAATGCACTGGTCTTGAAAACCAGCGAGGGTCACACCTCCCAGAGTTCGAATCTCTGAGGGTCCACCATTTTTACCCCTATTTTAGGTTGTTTCAACCATTACTTTCACTAAAAACACTCAACTGTAACAAAACTGTAACAAATTTTGACTTAATTGCAAAAACGGGTGCTTGAAACATTCACTTAAGTTCGCTATAGTAGGAGTAAACAAGGGATTTTTTACAAATGACTGTAAAACTTCTTTTAGTTCAAAAAGACGACCAGAAGCACTTCATAAAATAATTTTTGAAGACTACTTTTTACACCGTCAAACTCTCAAGCAACTTGTACATAAGTATGATAGATCTATCCGATGGATAATGAAGCAAAGAGATGAGTATATTGTTGATTATAAAGAGCATAATCCAAGACCCGTAAACCTAATTTGTGATGCAACTTTTTATGGAAAACAAAAGGACAAATTAGAAACCTTAGTTTTTAAAGATAATGAGACTAAAGAAATACTCATTTGGAAGCATATTGAAAGTGAATTTGTAAAAGATTATAAATCTTTAAAAGAGGAGCTACAGGCTCTTGGCTACATGATCCAAAGTGCTACACTAGATGGTAGAAGAGGCTTATATAAGGCTTATAATGATATTCCAATACAAATGTGTACCGCAAGGGCATCAACATCACTTCCATCAAAAAAAGATTGTACAGAGGTATATCACGATGAGATCAAAACTTGAGGCAGGGAAAGATCTGAAGAAAATTGTTTCAAGATTAACACAAACAACTGAAAAAACTTTACTCTAAAACTTGATGAATGGTACGAAAATTATAAGGATTTTTTAGAAGAGAAAAGTGTATCTTCAACTACTCTAAAACTTAATTATACTCATCCAAGAATAAGAGCTGCATATAGAAGTTTAAGAACTAATGTACCTTACCTTTTTACCTATAAAAACTACAAGCATTTATCAATTTCCAATACAACAAATGCACTCGTACCGCAAGGGCATAAAAAAAAGTGGAGTCTTCACACACATGAAAAATATGATTAGTTTACATCGAGGATTAAGTAAAAGTTTGAAGCTGAATTTAGTAGATTATTATTTAGTGAATTATAAGAAAAACTAGAAAAGTAAGCACCCGTTTTTGCAATTAAGTCAAGAATCCAAACTTTATGAAGTGGCTTACTTGAATAAAATTGTAGCTTCCCTATAAAAATATCTACTCATTTGAGTGGATACTAAATCATTCTAATTATTTTTTTAGCTATAATACATCATTACAAAAATAAGGAGTATATAATGACAGCACCTATAAAATATGATGAAATACCAATGCAAGAAAAATTCATTATCATGGAAGAGTTATGGGAAAACATGACTCATAATGCAGAAGATAATGGATTTACTCCTAAGTGGCACCTTTATATACTAGCAAATCGAGAAGATAATATTAAAAACTCTATATCAAGCTTTACTGATTTAGAAAGTGCTAAAAACAGATTACAAAAGTTAACTTAGTGAAGATAGAGATTCTTGATGAAGCTGAAAAAGATATAGCAATAGGAATATCATTTTACGAAGCTCAAAAAGATGGTCTTGGTAAATATTTTTTAGATTCAATCTTATCTGATATAGAATCTTTACATATTTATGCAGGCATACATGTAGTAATTTCAGAGTATTATAGGCTTCTTTCAAAACGCTTTCCATTTTCAATATATTATAAAATAAAAGATGATGTCATTTATATTTATGCAGTATTAGATTGTAGAAGAGATCCTAACGCAACAGCAAAAAGATTATAAGAAATTATTAAGAAACCCTGCCCCAGCCTTTTCCAATAACTTTCCAAGCACTTTCGACTTTACGAGGCGGAAATTGGTCGCGTTTTAGACTTAGTCACATACTGTAAAACCTCACTATCATCGGTCTTCTATGCACTTGAACCTTTCTAAAGTAGGTCTTAAAACCAGCGAGGTCACACCTCCCAGAGTTCGAATCTCTGAGGGTCCATCATTTTAATCCCCTGTTTTAAGCACTTTCAAACGATTTAAATCTTCACTTTAAGCTAAAGACAACTTAGATACAACCTCTGATATAACTTTATCAAAATCAGCAACTTAAATACATAATTAACTAATAATATTTATTATAGAGTCCTATGCAAATTGTTATAACTAATAGTAATATTGATATAGAAAAAACTATTATTGTAATTACCTTTGTCTTATTACCTAATTTTGTTGATTTTTCACACTCTATTATATCTTTTTCTATTTCTTGGCTTAAATTAGAAACATTATTCAACTGTTTAGCCTGAATGAGTGTTTTTATAAGTTTAGGGCTGTATTTTAAAAAATATATATTGTACTGTCTATATAAAAAGTGAGCAATAGTTTTATGGCTTTTTTTATCTTTAAGATGCCATTGTTCAGTTGCGTGCCAAGAGAATACCTTTACATATTCAAGTTCTGAAATTAAATATTTTTGTTCATTATTAATTAGAATAAAATCATTAAATATTTCAAGTTTATGATATTTATTTAATATATATTTCCATATAAATAAATTTATTATGAATAAGATAAAAACAAATGTAAGTATTACCAACACAGTAAATAATAAGGCAAATACACTACCTAAATCATCATTGTTTTCATATTCTATTAAGCCTTTGATAGCAATTATATTAACAATAGTCAAAATTATCAGAAATATATAATTAAAAAAACTCAGCATCATTTTTTTATTAAGCCGCATAACACGACAATACTCTAAATAGTAGATATTGGCTCGTTTTGAATGTAAAATGGCTTTAAGATTGTTAAGTTGTTCCATATTTTGATTATATTAGAGACTGATTCAAAGGCTCTTCCTCATAAAATTTAACTAATTTAATTATACCGTAACCTAGTGACAAGTATATTGTTAAAAAAAAATTAATTTTTCAAATTAAACTTTTGGAGCTATTTTTAAGTGCCTTTAGTATATAATAAATAATTAATTTTATATGGAGTTTTTGCATGACTAAATACATTTTTGTTACTGGTGGGGTTTTAAGTTCTCTTGGTAAGGGGATTACAGCTGCTAGTGTTGGTACTCTTTTAAAACACTCAGGTAAAAAAATAGGTATGTTAAAAATTGATCCATATATTAATGTTGACCCTGGGACAATGTCTCCACTAGAGCATGGTGAGGTTTTTGTTACTAAAGATGGTGCTGAAACTGATTTAGATATTGGAAATTATGAGCGATTTCTTGATATTTCTTACTTAAAATCTTCTAACTTTACTACTGGTCAAGTTTATTCTTCTGTTATTGAGCGTGAACGTACTGGCGGTTATTTGGGGCAAACTATTCAGGTTGTTCCACATATTGTTGGCGAGATTGTTAATCGTATTAAATTAGCTGGCGAGGGTCATGATATCTTAGTAGTAGAACTTGGTGGAACTGTTGGCGATATTGAGGGTCTTCCGTTTATGGAAGCAATTCGTCAAATGAAACATGATGACGAGGTAGCTGGTACATTTTTTATACATGTAACTTTAATTCCATACATCAAAGCTGCCGGTGAGCTTAAATCTAAACCAACTCAACACTCTGTTCAAGAGCTTCGTCGTATTGGGATTACTCCACAAATGATTATTGCAAGAAGTGAAAATGCACTTCCTAAAACTTTTAAGAAAAAACTTGCTATGAGTTGTGATGTAGCGCAAGATAGTGTTATAGAAGCACTTGATGCTGCAACTATTTATGATATTCCAGTTACATTTTTAAGACAAAATATTTTAAAACCAATAGCTAAAGAGCTGGAACTCGGTGAACTAAATCCAGACATGGAAAAATGGGATACTTTAGTTAAAAAAATAGTCCAACCAAAAGAAAAAACAGTTGTTGGTTTTGTAGGAAAATATCTTGAACTAAAAGAGGCTTATAAATCTTTAACGGAGTCGCTTATTCACTGTGGGGCACATCTTGATGCTAGAGTTGAGATAAATTGGGTTGATTCAGAAGAGATAGAGGAAAAAGGAGCAGAGGCTCTTTTAGCTGACTGTGACTCTGTTTTAGTTGCTGGTGGTTTTGGTAATCGTGGTATTGAGGGTAAAATTTTAGCAATAGAGTATGCTAGAGAAAATAAAGTTCCATATCTTGGAATTTGTCTAGGTATGCAACTTACACTTGTTGAATACGCTAGAAATGTACTTGGCTTAGAGGGTGCTAACTCTATAGAATTTGATGAAAACACACCCCATCCAATGATATACTTAATTGACAACTTTTTAGACCAATGTGGCAATACCCAGCTTAGAACTCATAAATCACCAATGGGTGGCACGCTAAGACTTGGGGAATATCCTTGTGATACAAAAAAAGGTTCAATTTTAAGAGAAGCGTATAATGGTGAAAAGACTATTTTTGAAAGACATCGCCATCGTTATGAAGCAAATCCTGCATATAGAGAGCAACTTGAGAATGCGGGAATGATAGTTACTGGCGAGTCTAATGGTTTAATCGAAACTGTTGAAATAAAAGGACACCCTTGGTTTTTAGGTGTTCAGTTCCACCCAGAATTTACTTCAAGACTTCAAAGCCCAAATCCATCAATCTTAGCTTTTGTTAAAGCTAGTTTAAATGCTGAATAATTTTTAGTTGCTAAACTGGTAAGACATTATTCAATCTCAAACTTACCCATCTCTATGGGATGCTTTTTAAAAATGATTTCTTGTAGGTTTTTTGGTCTTCTTTTTGAGCTAAAATAAGCTATAATTTCATTATGAAAACAACTAACTTTTCCTCTTTGAACTTAACCCCAGATATGATTAAAAACCTAAATGAACTTGGCTATAAAGAGATGACGCCTATTCAAACAGAGGCACTCCCTCTCATCCTTAAAGGTGAAGATGTTATTGCTCAGGCAAAAACTGGAAGTGGTAAGACTGCTGCTTTTGGAATTGGTCTTTTGAGCAAGCTAGATGTTAAAAAATTTCGTGTACAATCACTCATACTTTGTCCAACGCGTGAACTTGCGGATCAAGTTGCAAAAGAACTTCGTCGCATTGCCCGTTTTGCTCATAATATAAAAATCCTTACACTTTGTGGTGGTGTAGCTTTTGGTCCACAATTTGGTTCATTAAAACATCAAGCACATATTATTGTAGGTACACCAGGGCGTGTTTTAAAACATCTAAAAAAAGAATCTTTAAAACTTGAAGATATGGATACATTAGTCTTAGATGAAGCTGATAGAATGTTAGACATGGGTTTCATTGAAGAGATACAAGAGGTTCTTTCTTTTGCTCCAACTTCACGACAAACTCTTTTATTTTCTGCTACATATCCAGATGAAATAATGAGTTTAAGTAAATCTATTCAAAAAGATGCAAAAATAGTAAAAACTAAATCGCTAGAAGTTCAAAATAAAATCACTGAACGATTTTATGAGGTACAAACTCACTCAAAAGTACAAACTCTTATAAATATTTTGAGTAATTTTAAGCCCAATAATGTAATAGTATTTTGTAACACAAAAATAGAGTGTGATGAGTTAGCTACTGATTTAAGTTCTAAAAATATTGATGCCCTTGCACTTCATGGAGATATGGAACAATATGACCGTAATGATGTGTTAGTTCAGTTTGCTAACAACTCATGTTGCGTGTTAGTAGCAACTGATGTAGCTGCTCGTGGACTTGATATTAAAGAATTAAGTATGGTAGTTAACTACGATTTACCCCATTCACATGAAACATATACTCATCGCATAGGGCGAACAGGAAGAGCTGGAGCTGAGGGATTATCTTTTACTTTTTATGAAGATTATGCTAGTTCAAGTGCAGATGAGTATAAAAATGACACTAGAATATTTGACAATATTTCAAATTTAAAATCTACAACAAATTTTCGTATGCGTCCAGAGTTTGCGACACTTGTTATAGAGGGTGGGAAAAAAGACAAGCTTCGCGCAGGAGATATTTTAGGTGCTTTGACTGGCGATATTGGTCTTGATGGTAAAAAAATTGGGAAAATAGATATTTATGAAAGACAATCTTATGTAGCGATTGAAGGAAAACTTATAGATGATGTTCTATCTAAGCTACAAAAGTCAAAAATTAAAAAGAGAAAATTCTCAAGCTGGATTCTTTGAAAGCAGATATTTAAAATGACAAATTTTATTAAAAATATATCATATGGAACAAAACTCTCATTTTTTATAATTCTAATAGGTATTTCTATTTTGCTATTAAGTATATTTTTAAATATAAAAATTAATAACTTAGAGAGGTTACAAGAGACTAAAGTAGAGATTGAAAAACTATATATATCAATGCTTACATTAAGAAGGCATGAAAAAGATTTTTTACTTAGAAAAAACATTGCATATGAAGCAAAACATGAAGAAGAACTTTTTTCAATTCATAAATTATCAGATAAAATAGTTAAAAACTTAGATAAAAATAGTATTGATAGCACACAAATCAAAAAATTTATTACTTATGTCGATTTATACGAAGCTTCTTTTCATAGTTTAGTTATTAAATATCTTGACATAGGATTAGATGAAAACTCAGGTTTGTATGGTAGTTTAAGAGTATCTGTACACGAAGTTGAAAAAGTAGCTCTACAGTTAAATAATAAAGATTTACTATCAAAAATATATAATTTAAGAAAACAAGAAAAAGATTTTATGCTAAGAAATAACATGCAATATGTTGCTAACTTTGAAAAAATAGCGCAAGAATTACTAGTAGAATCATCAATAAGTGCAAATATAAAAAAGTATCATAAAGATTTTTTATCATTGGTAAAAATCCAAAAAGAGATAGGGTTAAACCATAAGCTAGGGCTTAGAGGAGAGATGAGAAATAAAGTACATAAGAGCGAAAAGTTAATTAAAAAAATCTCAAATCAGCTTTACGAGCGTATTTCAAAAAAGATGGATATGTTAAAGGTAAATATCCTTTCTATGGTTCTTTTTATGTTTGTACTGTTTGGAATAATTGTATTTTTGATATCAAAACGAAGTATGCATAAGCTTGAATTGCTTAAAGATGCTTTGCGTGAAGCAAATAATAATCTTGAACGGAAAGTTAATACTGAAGTCCAATTGAGTAAAGCTAAAGACAAGCATCTATTAGAATCAGCACAAAAAGCACAAAAAATATTAGATAAATCATTGAAAGTTTTTGGTGATAATGTAATCGCATCAGATTCGGATAAAAAAGGTATTATTACCTATGTATCTAATGCATTTTGCAAGATAAGTGGTTATTCAAGAGATGAACTTATAGGAAAACCACATAGCATCTTACGACATCCAGATACTCCAAAAAAAATATTTGAAGATATGTGGAATGATCTAAAAAAAGGTAAAACTTGGAAAGGTGAGATAAAAAATTCGAAAAATGATGGTGGTTTCTACTGGGTTAGAGCTACAATATCTCCCAAATATGATGAAGAAAATCAGCTAATAGGATATTCTTCTATTCGTCATGATGTAACACCTGAAAAAGTAAAGGAAGAGTTTTTGGCAAATATGAGTCATGAACTTCGTACACCGCTTAATTCAATCATTGGTTTTAGTTCCATTTTAGAAAAAAAATTAAAAATTAAAAAGAATAAAGAATTAATTGAGCATGTTGAAGATAGCTCAAAACATCTTCTTTGTTTAATTAATGATATCTTAGACCTTTCAAAAATGAATAGCTCAGAGTTTAAAATACAAGAGCATGAGTTTAATGCTTATTTGGAAATTATCAAATTTTCAAAACGTTTTAATGAGCTTTCTAAGAAAAAGCTAGTATGTATTACAAATGTAAGTGAAGACCTTAAAGCTATCTTCATGGGAGATTGGCTAAGAATTAGCCAAATAATTTTAAATTTAATTTCAAATGCCATTAAGTTTACAGATAAAGATGGAAAAATTATTTTTGATGTTGAATATGTTGATAATTCAATTGTTTTAAGTATAGCTGATAATGGAATAGGTATGAGTAAACAAGCTCAAGCCAAGATATTTAAACCATTTACGCAAGCAGATGGCTCAACTACAAGAATATATGGTGGTACTGGGCTAGGATTAAGCATAACTCAAAAGCTTGTAGAAGCAATGAGTGGTAAGATAGAGCTAGAGAGCAAAGAGGGAGTTGGTACAATTTTTATTGTAACAATCCCTTTGCAGAAAATAACTAAGAGTGTAATTATAGATGAAAAAATAGAACAAACGGAGGGAAAAATAGATACCCTAAGCGGACATATTTTAGTAGTTGAAGACAATAAAACAAACCAGATGTTAATTGGCATGCTTTTAGAAGATTTTGGTATTACGTGTGATATAGCAAATGATGGCTTGGAGGCTTTAGATATTTATAATCCAGAAGTACATAGAATAATTCTAATGGACGAGAATATGCCTAACATGAATGGTATAGAAGCAATGAAAATAATAAAAGAGAGATATAAAAATAGGTGCGCTCCAATAATAGCATTAACTGCAAACACAATGGCTGGCGATGAAGAGCGTTTTCTAGCAGAGGGGATGGATGGATATCTATCAAAACCTATTGATGATGCAAAATTATATAAAATTTTAAAAGCATTTCTTTAAGAGTCCTTTTTCTTTAAACTCTTTATAGTAATAGTCCGTCCTATTTTTTTAGGGCTAGTTTTTTTCTTATCATATGGCTTTTTGTCATCTTTAGAAAATTCTTTTTTCTTGCCATAGGTTTTTTTATCGCCATAAGGTTTCTTGTCGCCTCTTGGGCTAAAAGACTTTTTATCATTGTATGAAGACTTAAACTCTCTTGTTTTTTCTACAACTGCAACCTCAACTTCAAATCCCGCAATTACCTCTTGTTTTATAGCGCGACCAAGAAGTGTCTCAATTGGGTA